>CAYRWC010000348.1:0-3023 GCA_964427795.1 uncultured Oscillospiraceae bacterium
AGATCGCCGCGCTTCGGGTGCAGCTCGGAACACTCGAACAAGCCATGACGCAGCTTGCGGGCGATGAATTGGACCGCGCGGTTCGACAGTATGGCCGGATTTTGGAATTATATGAACAAAATCACGGTTATGATAGCGAGACCCGCCTGGAAACAGTTTTACAAGGCCTGGAGATTCCGGCTGCCATGCGCGGCCGCGTTTTCGCCGGATTGAGCGGCGGCGAAAAAACACGGGTTGCCCTGGCCCGGCTGCTTCTGGAAAATCCGGACATCCTGCTGCTCGATGAGCCGTCCAATCATTTGGACATCCCGGCTGTCGAATGGCTGGAAAATTTTCTGAAATCGTATCGCGGCACCGTTTTAATGGTATCGCATGACCGCCGTTTTCTGGATCAGGCGGTGACCAGGATAATTGAGTTGCAGCCTGATCGGGCAGAGTGTTATCTAGGCGGTTATAGCGCTTATCATATAGAAAAAGAACGACGCTTTCAATTAGCGATGCATGAATATGAAAATCAACAGAAGAAAATCGAACGTATGGAGGAACAAATCGAACGGTATAAAATATGGGGTGCCATGCGCGAGAGCGAAGTCATGGAAAAGAATGCTAAAGTTCTTGAACGAAAGCTGAGTAAAATCGAACGGCTTGATCGCCCGAGCGACCATAATCCGCTGATGAAACTGGATATGGCTGTTTCACATCGATCCGGCAGGGAGGTTTTACGGGTAAACGGCTTGGCTAAATCATTCGGCCGGCGGCAAATTTTTACCGATCTGAATCTTCAATTAAACTATCGTGACCGGGCTTGTTTATTAGGAAGAAACGGCTGCGGCAAAACGACGCTCCTGAAAATTATTTTGCGGGAAATACCGGCCGACCGCGGCGATATCCGGCTTGGTGCCGGATTAGTGGTTGGATATTTGCCGCAGGAAGTTATTTTTGCAGACGAAAACCAGACTCTTCTGGATTATTTCTGCCGCCGGTATCAGATTACAACCGGTGAAGCCTGGTCCGAATTGGCTCGGGCGTTATTCCGCAAGGATGACGTGCACAAACAGATTAAAAGCCTCTCCGGTGGTGAGCGAAGCCGGTTGAAGCTATGTTCGCTTTGCTACGAAAAAGTAAATTTGTTGATTATGGATGAACCGACTAATCATTTAGATATTGAATCCCGTGAAATTCTGGAAAACAATCTTCAGGTTTACGAAGGAACATTGCTTTTCGTTTCACACGACCGCTATTTTATTGAGAAGACAGCTGATCGGATCTTGGCTTTTGAGGATGGTAAAATAAAAGCGTATCCGATGGGTTACACCGACTATTGTGAACAAAGAGACAAAGAACGCGAAAAAATCGCAGCCGATCAGCCGGTACGGCGTTCCGAACCATCGCGTAATACCGCGACGGCCGGCGCCAAAGACCGGACGTCCGAGGCAAAGGTGTCTCCGTCGGCGGAGATTGCCAAGCTGGAAGCGATGATCGGGCAGGCGGAGGAAGAACAAAGGGATCTGGAATCGGAAATTCAAAGCCATGGTTTTGACGCAGAACGTCTGTTGGAGCTCTATCAAGATAAAGAAAGGCTGCAGCAAAAAATCGATCAGTTTATGTTGATGTGGGAACAATTCATGCAAATGTGATATAATCTTTACTTGCGGGCCAATGGCTGCAAGGAAGAGAAGTTTTATGATCTCGAAAAGTAAAAGTATCGATATGTGCAATGGGCCGCTGATCGGAAAAATTCTGATATTTGCTTTGCCGATTATGTTTATGAATATTTTGCAGTTACTGTTCAATGCTGCCGATATGATCGTGGTCGGCCGCTTTTCCGGACGCGAAGCGCTGGCTGCCGTAGGCGCTACCGGATCCCTCATCAATCTTATCGTCAACTTTTTCATGGGACTGTCGGTGGGTACGAGCGTCATCGTAGCCCAGGATTATGGCGCCGGCAAACCGGAGGCGGTGAGCCGGTCGGTGCATACCTCCATAATAATAAGCATTATTGGCGGATTGATCGTCATGGTACTGGGACTCGTTCTTTGTACCCCCATGCTGCGCTGGATGGGCACGCCGTCGGACATCATTGAATTATCGACAGTTTATATGAAAATATACTTTCTCGGCGCGCCTGCCAGCATGATTTTCAACTTTGGCGCGGCAGTATTACGTGCTGTTGGCGACAGCCGGCGTCCGATGTATTATCTGATTGTCTCCGGTATAATTAACGTCATACTGAATCTGTTTTTTGTGATTGTCCTGCACATGAATGTCGCAGGCGTGGCATGGGCAACGATTATATCACAGAATATCTCGATGGTTTTGGTTATCATTTGTCTGTACAGAAGCGACGAGGCCATCCGTTTTATTCCCAGTCAAATGCGCTTGGATGGACGCAAATTGAAGCAGATTGTTAAAATCGGCCTGCCTGCCGGTTTGCAAAGCCTTTTATTCTCTATTTCCAATGTGTTGATCCAATCTGCCATCAATTCTTTCGGTTCCATCATGGTGGCAGCCAGTTCTGCCGCCGCGAATGTCGAAGGATTTGTCGGTACGACGATGAACGCTTACTATAACGCGGCGATTACTTTTACCGGGCAAAATATGGGCGCGAAAAAATATCAGCGTATCGACGACATAGCCAAAGTCTGTACGATCCTGATTTTTGCCACCTGGATTCTCCTGGGCGGCGGAACATTGCTTTTCGGCAGACAACTGCTCGCCTTTTACACGACCGATCCGGCGGTTATCGAATTAGGCATGACGCGCTTGATCGTCATGCTTGCCGCATATTTCACCTGCGGCATTATGAATGTATTTCCCGGTTTGACCCGCGGGATGGGTTATTCCGTTCTGCCGATGATATGCACGCTGGCCGGCGCCTGTTTCATGCGGATCGTTTGGTTATGGACATTCTTTGCCTGGGATCCGACCGTGATCATGCTTTTTATCTGTTATCCGATCACCTGGGCTTTAGCAGGAATAGGTCAGGTCGGCAGCTTTTTCTATGCGCGGCGTCAAGTCCGTAA
>CAYRWC010000349.1:0-3016 GCA_964427795.1 uncultured Oscillospiraceae bacterium
CGACGGTCAGTACGCGACGCCCGTGCAGATGGCTTATCTGACCGATGGGGAAAAAATGCTCGGCCGGCTGCCGAAATTGACCGTTTCCGGCAGTATCTACGATATCTTCGGGGCAGATTTTATCGGCGTCGCCGAAGACAAGCCGTTTACCAACGAGCACATGGCCGTCGTCCGTATGAAGGTCACCTGATATAGCCGGCAAATCAGGATTTTCAGCTTTTCACTCCCGCAACCGCTGCATAAACGGCCGAAAAGATGCCGAACAGGATGCCGGTGATCGGGAAGATGACCCAGCCGGGATGCCAGAGCTGATGAACAAAACCCATATAAAGGTAAGCGGCGGCCGCCAGTGGAAAAACGATGGAAGCGACGGTCCCGGTTACTTTATCTTCCTGTTTCTTTTCCGGCGTGTAATCTTCCAATTGCAGCAGGCGGTTATAACCGTCCTTGATTGTCCCGAAACGGACGAACAGGTATACGGCGGCAGCCACAAGACCGAGTAGGATAACCACGCTGTATTCCGCGTCGAATTTCGTCAAAACAGCGGCGAGGAAAAGCGGCAGCGGCGAAAGGATGCACAGGGCAACGCCAACGATGATGGCTATGGTGAAGCCCGGCATGAATTGCTCAAGCTGTCGCCGCAAACCGGCTTTCACGTCGTCCGGCAAATCAAATTCCTTCTCCCGCCAGGCATAGCGTCCGGTCAGCATGCCGGAATAGATGAAAAGCCCGACGGCCGCCGCAACAAATATCAACAGGGGAATCAAGCCGATCGCGCCGGCCGCGTCGCCGGATAACCGGCCGAAATAACCGTCGGCCGCCAGATTATTGAACAAAATCAACACGGCGGCGGCGGCTATGCACAGAAAAACGCCCAAAGCGACCAGCCGGCCGGCTTTTCTGTTGTCGCGCAGAAAGGCGTCGACTTGCTCCTGATCGATCATCGTCCGCTTTGGCGCCGCATCGGTCTGATTGATCTTAAGTCCGGCGATCAATCCGCCGATATTGCCGTATTCCGATATGACATGTCCGACAGCCTCATTTTCCGGGCGGCCTTCGGCCAGGCAGGCGCGGTATTTCTCTTCCATAACCTTCTGCAGTTCGCTCTTGGCCTTCAGAACGGTTTCGTTTTGGGGCAGTCCCGCAAAAATACTATCCAGATAGGTGTTAATGGTATCCATTTTTTCATCTCCTTTTCATGGATTTATCCTTTAATGGCGACCCGGGCTTGCCGGTTATCGATATTCCAGCAAAAAGGCCGCCACAATTCCGGCAAATTCGACCAAACGGTCGCATTCGATAAATTCATCGGCTTGATGAGCACCGCCATAAACATTAAAATCACGGCCGATGCCAAAACTGACGGCTCGCGGACTGCCATACTTGATAAAAAGCGATAAATCCGAGAGGCAAGCGCCGCAGGGAACCAATGAACGGCCGCTTGTTCTGGCCGCCGCCCGGCCAAGCATGGCGATAACCGGATTGTCGTTTTCGGTCGGCGCGAAGTGAAAAAAGCGGGTAACCGGCTCAAAGCCGGCCAATTCCAAACCCAAACGATCCAATTCGGGTTTTAAGCGCGCCGCCATCGACGCCAGTTCCTCATTGATTTCCGCCGCGGTTTTTGTCGTATAGTAGGTGGCAATAAGCGAAGCCGTTCCCAAATCGCTCCCAAAATTACCTGCCGTAAAATGCATGAAACGCAGCGACGTGTCCGGAATTTTCGTGCCGCGGTAATGCGGATCGGCGGCAATCTCCTGCCGGCGGTTTTCCTTAAAACGCAGAAAGGCCTCCTTGACCAGCATCAGGCCGTCCACCGCCGCCGCGCAGGAATCGGCGGGCGTCTTCGAGCGGACGGTGGCTTTGATCTCACCGCCGCCAATGGCACAGTTCCAGATCTCAAAATCCTTGCAGTCAAGGTTGAGCACGTCATCACAGGGGTATTTCAGGCAGGAAGCCAGCGTGCCGTTGCCGCCGCCGTATTCTTCATCGCTGTAAGCTGTAAAATACAAGTCATAATCCAGACGGATATCCAGATCGCGCAATATCCGCCACAAAAACAGGATTGTGGCAATGCCATATTTGTCATCGCAGGCGCCGCGGCCCCAGATGCAGCCGTCCCTCTGTTCGCCGCTCAGCGGCGGAAAGCTCCATTTGTCGATGCTGCCGACCGGCGTGGTGTCGGAATGGGCGGCCAGCATCAGCCGGCGGCCGGACTTTCCGCCCGGCAGACAGGCGGTGACGTTAGGCCGGTTTTGCAGCGCCCGACCGCCCAAATAGTCGGGATGGACGGTCAGTCCGGCAACATCGTCCGGCGAATAGACATCGGCGGCTAATCCCATCTCCTTCAACAAACCGGCAATATACTCGGCGCAAGCCTGTTCATGGCCGTACGTCCGAAAATTCTGCGAATCGATGCGTATCAGGTCGCCAAGCAGGGCGAACAATTCATCTTTGCGTTCGTTGATCGCTTCGATCACTCGTTTTTCCAGAATTGACTGATCCGATTTGCCGCTGCCTGTCATAAACGGTCCTCCGTACAAAAATGCAACTGGAACTGTGTTCAGTATAACACGTTCGGCGGCGAGTTTGCCGATCGATCTGGGGGCAGACCGGCGGTTCATTATACTATCGTTTTCTTTCATTCATTAAAAGAATAATGATATCTTTCACTCGATCAGATAAACAGCCGCGGAATCCAGAACCGGCTGAACAACATTAAATCCGTCATCCATCAGAACGGCGCCGGAAGCGCTGCCGATCGGTTCTTCGGCGGGCAGTATCTTTTTCACGGAATAGATTCGTTCCGGATCGAGCTGCCGCGGCCGGACAAGAAAATGGGAAGCTCGGGAAGCGGTGCGATAGGCGTAAACCAAGTTGGTTTCCCCGTCAGTCAGCTGAATGGCGCTCCAGCGGTCCCGGCATGAGAAAGCCGCCGGTTTGGTCAGCAACAATGCCCAGGCATGACGAAGCATCCGGCGGTATTGTTTATAAAACTGAACCGCATTCGCCGCCGCCT
>CAYRWC010000350.1:0-3011 GCA_964427795.1 uncultured Oscillospiraceae bacterium
TCCTTCCGTCATTTCAGGGAACATGTCGGCGAACAGCTGGCTCGGATAGCCGCCCATTGACATGCCGACCAAAACGGTCTTTGCGATCTTTTCTGCTTGTAAAATACTGTGCAGTTCCAGCGCAGCCTGCTTATATGAGAAGCCGGAATACGGCCTGGAAAGGCCGTGCAAAGGGACATCCCATGCGATAACGTGATACGCCGGAGAAAAGTATTCGATCTGCTTTTCGAACATGGAGTGGTCCGCCGTTAAGCCGTGCGTAAAGACGATGCATTTCGCCGATGCGTCGCTGCTGCGCCCGATCCAATAATGGGTGATCCCGTTTTCGGATTCAATATGCCGGTGTTCCATATTGTGCGCCCTTCCATACGGTGATGATATAAATGATCCTGCGTTCAGTATAACACAGGGCCGGACAAGGGAAAAGCCATACCTTCTGCCTGGCGGAAGATATGGTTTTCCGGAAGATCGAAACAATAAAGAAGCAGGGGATCATGCTCATTTCATGCCGCTGCCTTTTTCAACCCGATCATTCATTTTCCTGATTTTGTTTTTCCATACAAAATACTGAATCAGCCAAACAAGGACGAAGATTGCGACAAATATGCCGGCATAAGACAGGATTCCGCTGATTGAATGGTCCATCCAGTCTGCGGCATAGGCGATGGGCAGCATTGCGATACAAGCCACGGAAAAGTATATTCCGCTTTGTTTCGCAAGGCTCCAGGAATCAATTTCCCAGATCACGGAAGCCATCGCAAAACCGGAACCCATTATGCCGCAAAGAACGGTTTGAAGAACAACAGCGCCCAATTCGTTCCCCATTGCATTTATCAACCCGGGCGTAACAGGATAAAACGCTCCATCCCCGATACAAACGGATATCATTACCGTAATGACAAAACCGATTGCAATACCGAGCGGGAAGCCTAAAAGTCCCCGAGTGATAAGTTTTTTCCCCATCTTTGCCACCTCACATTCCCAATACTTGCTTGATTTTAGCGACATATCGCCTTGAAACATAAGCAGTCTGTCCATTCGAGAGCGCAACGCAAATTGTTCCTGCAAAGCTCAGGTCAAAACCTTTGACCTTTTTCAGATTGATGATTTCGGAATTTGATATTCGCACAAAAACATGACTGTCAAGACGCTGTTCTGCTTCATACAATCGCAATCGCATGGAATACTCGCCGTGATTTGTTGCAACGAACACTTTTCCGTTTGAAGAAAAGATGCGATAGATATCGGTCGGCTCCAATATCTCAACGGTATCATCCTTGAATCCCACGATCATCGCGGGCTGTTCGTCTGAAAGCTTTTTGATAATGCTGTTGATCTCATCTGTCATTTTATCTGTTACAACAATGATTTTGGGATCTTTGCAGCTTTCATCAATTTTGATTTCAATCTGCATTTGCTCACCTCCTTGCTGCTATGGTTATAGTATAAGAAAATCGAGAATCGATTTCCACAGATTCCCGACAGGTGGTCGTTTTAAGGCCTTAGATGGCAGATTATTTAAACAACCCATGGATTTCGGCATAGAAAAAGGCCTGCCTTCTTTCAGGAAGCAGGCCTTTTCGGAAAATCAAAGCGACAAAGCTGCCGGGGATTATGCTCATAATCTACTGAACAAACAAGAATTTATAAAGTCCTTTTGACCATGACTACATCGCTGTTTTGATAATCAACTATAAAACCATTCTTTAAAAACAATTTATATGATGAATTATCAGCAGCTATATCGTCGTATAATATTGATATTCCATTTTCCTTTGCTGCCTTGCATAGCAACTGGATACCCTGTGAACCAAATCCTTTATTTCTGTATTTTGATAAAACAATTACATCACATATGTGTATTCCCCTGTTTTTGTCGTAATGATAAGCGATTTCTCCCACATAATTCTTGTTGTTGGTGTCAAATAAATATCGATAATAATAATTAAATTCCCAACTATTAAGCCAAGTTTGATACCATTGTTCCCACTTTTCTTTCGGAAAAAGGATTGTCCCTCCCCAAGCATTGTTATATGCCATAGTACTTTCATCAGCCATGAGACTTTCCCTAAACCACAATTCATTCAAATTTGGTTTATATATATCAATCATTTTGAGCTCCTTTGCATCTGCTTTATCTGTTAGTCGTAAAATATAAATAATCTTGCGTTCAGTGTATCACAAATTCAGCCGCAGAAAAAGGACTGTTCTTCTTGGAAGAACAGTCCTTTGTGGTGCGGGTAACAGGGGTCGAACCTGCGCGCCTTGCGGCACAAGATCCTAAATCTTGCGCGTCTGCCAATTCCGCCATACCCGCATTTGTTGTTGCCATTATACATAATCCGCCGCATCTTCGCAAGCCGAGGTTGATTAAAAGCGGCCGGATGCGTATAATACTAACTACATCCCGCAGAAATTCAACCCGAGGTGTCTTTATGCAATGGTTATATAAACTGCAGCGCAAATACGGACAGCACGCGATCAGCAATCTGATGCTCATCATTCTGATCGGGCAGCTCTTCGTCTTTTTTGCGGATCTGATCTTCGTCGACTACTCCGTCGCGTCCTGGTTTTCGCTGTCCCGCTCGCTTGTGCTGCAGGGGCAGGTATGGCGCCTTATCACCTTCGTGTTCATCCCGCCCGACAGCGGCGTCTTCACGATGCTCATCATGATGTATTTCTACTACATGATCGGCGGCGCGCTGGAGAACGAATGGGGATCGTTCCTCTTTGACATCTATTATCTCATCGGCGTCGTGTGCACGGTCATCGCCGGCATGATCGTCGGCCACGGCACGAACATGTTCCTCAACCTGTCGCTCTTTTTCGCTTTCGCGATCCTTTATCCCGACTTTCAGGTCATGCTGTTCTTTATCCTGCCCATCAAAATGAAATACCTGGCCGTCATCGACGCGCTGTTCTATCTCTACTATTTCATCGTCGGTGACTGGAGCATTCGCGCGGCCATCATCGCCGCGCTCGTCAACGTGGCCATCTTCTTCGGCGGCACG
>CAYRWC010000351.1:0-3008 GCA_964427795.1 uncultured Oscillospiraceae bacterium
TTTCCTCGGACGTCTGTTTCTTAAACTGGCTGTGCAGCTGTTTAAAACGTGAACGCGCGTCCAGAACAACCGTATCGTCGGTTTCATTTAGAGCAACCGACGCTTCAATCAAATCATCCGGAAAACCCTGCTTGCGCAATTCCATTTTTGCCATGAATTCCGCGTTGCCGCCCAGTACGATATCGGTGCCGCGGCCGGCCATGTTGGTCGCGATGGTTACAGCGCCATATCTTCCGGCTTGGGCGATAATTTCCGCTTCACGGTCATGCTGTTTGGCATTCAGAACGTTATGGTTGATTCCGTTTCTCTTGAACATGTCGGAGAGCAATTCCGATTTCTCAACCGATACCGTACCGATCAAGATCGGCTGGCCGGTTTGGTGGACACGGACCACTTCCTTCAGCAACGACGCGTATTTGCCTTGTTGGGTTTTATAAACCGAATCCGGCTGATCATCGCGGATCATCGGCTGGTTGGTCGGAATACAGACAACATCCAGGCGGTAAATCGTTCTGAATTCATCTTCTTCCGTCAAAGCTGTACCGGTCATGCCCGATAATTTATGGTACATGCGGAAATAATTCTGGAACGTGATCGTCGCCAGTGTTTTGTTTTCTCTTTCGACTTTAACGCCTTCCTTTGCTTCGATCGCCTGATGCAGGCCGTTGCTGTACCGCCTTCCGAACATCAGCCTTCCGGTAAAATCATCGACGATAATGACTTCGCCGTCCTTGACCACATATTCTTGATCGCAGTGCATGGTGCCATGGGCTTTTAAGGCGTTGTTGATATGATGGTTCAATTGGTAATTTTCCTGATCCGAAAGATTTTCCACGCCGAAATACTGTTCGGCCTTATGAATGCCGCGGGTCGTTAAAACAGCTGTATGCGCTTTTTCATCGACAATATAATCGGCATCGTCTTTGACCTGATCAAGATCCTGTTTGTCATCTGTTTCAACAACCACATATTTTTGCAGTCTGCGGACAAAACGATCCGCTTTCTCATATAAATCAGATGATTCATCGCCCATGCCGGATATGATCAGCGGGGTCCGGGCCTCGTCGATCAAGATGCTGTCGACTTCGTCGACAATCGCAAAATGCAGGGACCGCTGTACCATCTGCTGTTTATAGGTCACCATATTGTCACGCAGATAATCGAATCCCAATTCATTATTCGTTCCGTAGGTCACATCCGCGGCGTAGGCTTCACGGCGTTCGTCATTATTCATGCCGTGAACGATCAAGCCGACCTTGAGGCCTAAATAACGGTATATCTTCCCCATCCATTCGCTGTCGCGTCTGGCCAGATAATCATTGACTGTCACAACATGCACGCCTTCGCCGGCCAGCGCATTCAAATAGACCGGCAGCGTGGCAACCAGCGTCTTGCCTTCACCGGTTTTCATTTCGGCAATCCGTCCCTGATGAAGAATAATGCCGCCTATCAGTTGAACGCGATAATGATAAAGGCCCAAAACACGTTTCGAGGCTTCGCGGACGGCCGCGAATGCTTCCGGAAGCAAATCGTCCAGCGTAGATCCCTGCTCCAGATCCTCCCGCAATCTCCGGGTTGTGTCCTTCAATGTTTTTTCATCCATAGCCGCGTAGGTGTCGGCCAAAGCTTCGATCTGACCGACCAACGGCATAATCCGCTTGATTTCCCGATCGGAATGTGTCCCGAAGATTTTATTAATCAATCCCATTGATTATTCCTTTCCATTGCTTTCATCATTGCATCCTGTCTGGAAACAACCGGCGGCCAGATGGTCAAGTACAGTTTTATAACCGTCCGCACCGTACTCCAATGATCTGTTGACCCGGCTGATCGTTGCCGTGCTGACGCCTGTTGTTTCGCATATTTCCGTATATGTCTTGCCCTGCTGCAGCATCATGGCGACATGCAGGCGCTGGGCCAGGGATTTCAATTCGGCTACGGTACAAATATCCTCGAAAAAAGCATAACATTCTTCGATGGATTTTAAAGACAGGATCGCTTTAAAAAGAAGATCGGTTGTCTCATCTTTCAGTTTGTCATTCATGCTTGTCACCTCATCCGGCATCTTCATCAATGATCAATGGCTGAACAAGAAAATCACTAAAGTTATCAAGACCAATACTAATCCGCCGGTTACGGCGCACCAGGTTTTTTTATTGCGTTGCTGGCAACGCTGTTGATCTTTCAAAATCTCCGGCAGCGGTTGATCATGCCGCAGCAAATCTTTAAAATCCCGTACCGGCTGTTGAATTTTATCAGCCGGATGGTCAGGATAATTCTTTTTCAACTCGTTTCCCTCCCTGGATCTATATGGCATAAGACCGGTCCGGCAACCGGACGATCAAGCCAACCAACAAAATGATAACGCAAGGCCGGGCAAGTTACAAGCTATCCGCCCGATTCCTTCTCTTCTGTTTTACCCTCTGCATGATCCTGTTTTTGATAACGATAACTGCAGCCATAACGGACAATTTCCAGGATCAAGCCTCTATCTCCGGCTTTTCTTTGCCATTCGGCCAGGCTTGACTCAAGCCATTCCTGACTGCAGTTCTCCGGTATAACCAACAGCAGCCGACGGCTTTTGATCTGATTAGCGGTAACAACCAGATTCCGGCCGTTTTTTTGATATCGCGCGCCTTGAAAAAAACAGAGAATGTCCAAATGCCCGGACAACTGAGCCGATACCGTTGATTCGCTCTGATAACCGGGAGCCGTCAGATCCATACTCTTGATCGAAACAGCTTCGCCGTTGTCAAACCGTGCGATCACCGGAAAATCATAAGGAAGATCGCCGCCCATTTTCTGCCTTAAAAGCTGACCGCGGTTCATCTGGTCCAGAAGCCAGACCGCATCCTTTTCCGACTGGCCGTCTTTAACCTGACGATCATCACAACCGAGCCAAAGCGGAACAACGCTCCGGGCCTGACGTTCCAATGCGCCAAAAGGCGTTTTTACACAATAGGCAAGGCAAATCCACAGCTGTCTTTGATTCAGTTGCCAATCCAGAT
>CAYRWC010000352.1:0-3007 GCA_964427795.1 uncultured Oscillospiraceae bacterium
CATATGATGTTGCTTATATTCCGCTGATGATGAAAAAATGGCGGCCGGCGCAAATGCTGCAGGTTGTGGCGCCTTTAACCGCGGAGGCCATATTGGTTCAGCTCATCTTCCAGTTGACCGGCACGACCGGCGTGCGGCGTCAGATCTGCCGCCGCCACGTGATGCGGCGTTCTTTTTTCACCCGCCAGACCCAATGGGGGCCGGTCCGATTGAAAACAAATACCTGGCGCCATATCAGTAAAATTTATCCGGAACATGATGATATTGCCCAAATCGCCGAACAGGCGGATATAGCGTTAACCGATGCCGTAGCCTTGCTCCGGCTGCCCGACGCGGCTGAAAAATCCAAGGAAGATACACATGTCTGATCAACGGGCTCGCTACGCGTTGATCGCCTGCCATGTTTTATGGCGGGAATTGAATTATCTGACTGCTCAGTCGACATCGGTTATTTATCCGGTTTATCTGGAACAGGGTTTGCATCAGGAACCGGACAAACTGCGCCGGGAAGTTCAGAATGAGATAAATCGGCTGGACGGATCTTATGATGCTATACTGATCGGGTATGGCTTATGCAGCAACGGCATTTGCGGCTTAGAAGCGGGGAAGAGCCGCTTGGTGGCTTTGCGCGCACACGATTGCATTACGCTGCTTTTGGGATCGCGCGAACGATATCAAACTTATTTTGACGCCAATCCGGGCACATACTGGTATTCGACGGGCTGGATTGATACAACGCCGATGCCTGGCGCCGACCGGATTGCTCTTCTACGCCGTCAATATACCGAACAATATGATGAAGATGCTGCCGAATATCTGATCGGGGAAGAATTGAACTGGATGAAGCGTTACCGGCAAGCTTGTTTTATCAAACAGGCGGAGCTGCCTCTGCCGGCTGAGCCATACCGCCGTTATACCCAAAAGTGCGCCGGTGAGTGCGGCTGGCTTTTTCATGAATTGGATGGCGATCTTCAGCTGCTGCGGGATTTTTTAAACGGTTCCTGGGACGACGAGCGGTTCTTGGTCGTGGAACCGGGTCAATGCATCGTGCCTTCTTACGATGCTTCTGTTTTAGCCGCCCGACCGGCAATTGACGAAAACCGGTCCGATTGATACTATTTCAATAGATGTGATAGCCGGCTGCCGCGAGCCGGCACAGGAGGTTTTACATGCAGAAACAGGTTTTGGTGGTCATGGGCAGCGATTCGGATTTTCCGGTGATGTCCGCCTGCGTCCGTATGCTGCGGGATTTCGAAATTTCCTGTCAGGTACAGATTTGTTCAGCCCACCGCAGTCCGGATCTGGCCGCCCAGATTGCCAAATCTGCCGCAGATAAGGGATTTGGCGTGATCATCGCCGCTGCCGGACTGGCTGCTCATCTGCCGGGTGTTCTGGCCGCTTATACGACTTTGCCGGTTATCGGCGTGCCGATTAAAAGCGGAGCGCTGGCCGGGCAGGACGCGTTATATGCCATCGTTCAGATGCCGACGGGCATCCCCGTCGCAACCGTAGCTATCGACGGCGCGGCCAATGCCGCCATCCTGGCAGCGCAGATGCTGGCTCTCGGCGACGAGCGGATCACACGGAAATTGATTCAGTATAAAGAGAAGCTGGCCGCTTCTGTAGCCGAACGGCAAAGCAAGCTCGATGAGCAATTACGCGAACTCCATTAAGATCGCCGATTGGCATCTGATAAGGATCTAAAGAAATATTTGGGGGATATTCATGACAGGCAGCCAGCGAAAAAAATGGGCGGGACAATGGATCTGCCGGAAAAATTCAGGAAAAAGCGATCATTTTCGCGATGAATGCGGCCTTTTTGGCTTTTTTGACCCGGCCGCCCGTCATCTGGATGCGGCCAAGCAAACTTATCTGGGACTTTTTGCTTTGCAACACCGCGGACAGGACAGCGCCGGCATAGCCATCAATAACCAGGGTTCCATTCAATGCAATCGAAATCCCGGACTGGTGGTTGAAGCTTTTACCGAAGAAATGCTTGACCAGATGCCGGGTTATGCGGCGATCGGCCATGTTCGTTATGCCGACCATGGATTAACGGCCGCGGAAAATGCCCAGCCGATGCTGATTAAATACCGTTCCGGCCAAATTGCCCTCGCGTTGAACGGCTGCCTGAATAATCATGATGAACTGCGGCGGCGTCTGCAAGATGCCGGCGCTATTTTCCAGACAGGATCGGCTGCCGAGACCCTGTTGGCATTATTGGCTCGCAGCCGCATGATCAGCGAACGGATTGAAGACGCGCTGGAAAAAGTAGCGGCTGAATTATCCGGAGCTTACGCTTTGATCCTGATGACACCGGGCAAGATTGTCGGCATGCGCGATCCTTTGGGCGTGCGGCCTTTATGCCTCGGCCGTCTGGACGATGCCTGGCTACTGGCTTCGGAAAGCTGTGCCGTCGAGGCTATAGGCGGGAACTTCGTCCGGGATGTCCGCCCCGGTGAAATCATCACAATCTCAGCCGCCGGCGTTCAAAGCAACCGTCCGGCTGAAGATGAAAATGCAAAATGCAGCCAATCTTCCGAACGTCTGTGCCTGTTTGAATATGTGTATTTTGCGCGTCCCGACAGCGTCTTGGATTCGGTTTCGGTTCAGGAATCCCGTTATCAGGCCGGCCGGAAACTGGCTGCCGAACAGCCGGCTCAGGCCGATCTGATTATCGGCGTACCGGATTCGGGCTTGACTGCGGCGCTGGGCTATGCCCAGGCCAGCGGCATTCCGTACGGGCAGGGCATTTTGAAAAACCGTTATGTCGGGCGATCGTTCATTCTGCCGACGCCGACCCGGCGCGAGATGTCCGTAACCATGAAATTTTCCGCCCTTCGCCACGCGGTGGCCGGTAAAAATATTGCGCTGATCGATGATTCCCTGATTCGCGGAACAACGATCCGTCACTTGGTTTATCTCTTAAAACAAGCCGGTGCCAAAGCGGTTCACTTGCGCATCGCATCGCCGCCAGTTTTATATCCCTGCTTTTACGGTGTCGACA
>CAYRWC010000353.1:0-3000 GCA_964427795.1 uncultured Oscillospiraceae bacterium
TATGTTCCCCGTCGAACGAAAGGATATCAATCGTCCGTTTGGCCGCGCATTCCGGGAATGCGGCGCAGCTAACCACGCTGTGCGCTTCTTCCGACATGACCCAGATATAGAAGTCATAAAAATCATAACTGCAGCAGCCGGTATCGGCGAGAACGGCTTCCTCGCCGGCCCACAGCAAGGGCTGCAGTCTGCCGCAGTGCTGGTGCCCTCCGTAAAAGCTCATGGCGTCGAAGGCCAGCTCGAACCGTTCGTTGCGCAGCATTACCAAACCGCTGCTGCGCAGCCAAACGGATTTCTTGTCGAAACAAGGGGTGAAAGGCAGGATTTCTGCCATCCGGCGGATATCCTGGTCCGCATCCAGCCCATAAGCATCACCGATGCGCATGTTTCTCCCGCTGCGGGATGAAACGGCCGCCAGCCAATTATATTGACGGATGATTGATTCATGAAGCCCCGGTAGCTCAGGATAGCCGTTCAACTCACAATGCTTTTCCGCCTCCAGATAAAGCCGGGCTATGAAATGGCTGTAGCTTGTACTGTCCTCATTGGAACCACCGTCATCAAAAATGGCGTTTTGATGACAAAACAGGATGATCTTCCGCCCGTTCGCAAAATACTCCTGCGCCCGCGGGAATTCGCAGAACAAGATCCCCGCCGAAGCCAGCACGCTGCCGATCTGAAGCACATGATTGCCATAGCGGTTGCCCGCGATCGCGTTTTCTCCTTCAAGGACAAGATGCGACAGGCTGAGATCGATCAAGCTATAGATGAACCGCCATTCCTCACGGGAAAAAACGCCGCTTTCATCGCCATCCTGCTTGCCAAGGAGATAAACGCTGTGCATCAGAACCATGGTGCGCCAGCCGACCTGCATGTCGCGCCACTTCATGGATGTGTCGATATGCGGCGTTTCCGGAGCGAACGGCTCATAGGGCGACGCGTCCGACCAAAGCTTCAGAATCCGCATCCATTCCGCGGCGTATTTTTTCTCGCCGGTCTTCAGATATTCCTGAGCCAAAGGGAGCAGCATATAAAGCCGCTGCGGCCAGCTTTGCCATTCGTGGCGTTTAGGCATGCCGGTGCCCTCGGTTGTATGATAGGAAATTCCCCAATCAATGGTTCCGTCGCTGCCGCGCAACAGGTCGAACAGCTCGCCGGACAGCGTTTTTTCAAGCAGTGTATGCGACGACGCGTCGCCGAAATGATCGGTCATGAAAAAGAACGCGCCGCCGTCCAGCACATAGAACGGAAAGATCGGCTCATTCAGGAGCGTTTCGCGTGGATAGACGAAAAAGCGTTTCTGTGACGGGCTGGGATATAACTCAGCCATGTATGGTTTAAAAAATTCGTTATCCAAGCGAAACAACTCCAATCTAAAAGCAACTCCGGCTCCGCGTTTCGCGGAAATCTGCCGGCGAGCATGATTCACAGGGTCACTGAAAATAAACCGGTTTGATCATCTTGCCATTTTCGGCGGATTCAACAATAGCCAGACAGGCGGCAATCGTGTTGGCGCCTTCATAAACTGTGGTGCTCACCGGTTTGTCGTTGATGATGATGTCGTAAAACTCCTTGAACTCGCCGGCGGCGTTATGGTTCTTGATCTGCACCGGCACGGTGATCGGCATATCGTGGCGATCCATGCCCGGGAAAACATCCTGCTTGAAAACGGTCAACGTCGGACTGGTATTGTCGACGATGATCGTGCCCTTGGTGCCGTAAAATACCGAGCGCATCGTGTAGTCACGCTTACAGCTGATGGAAACAAAAACCTTGCCGATGACGCCGTTCGGGAATTTGAGAATCGCAATATGCGTATCGTCATAAGGGGTTACCGAAGCAAAGGTTTTATGGGTACTGTAGGCCATGACTTCATCCGGGTTGCCGGCAATCCAGCGAAGCAGATCGACCGCGTGGCAGCCGCCGCCGACAACACCGTTGCGCGCCGGATCGCTGCGCCATGAACCCCCGGCATAAATATGGCTGTAATCATGAGCGTATTCCGATTCGATAAACGTCAGCTCGCCGATCGCACCGGAATCGATGATCTCTTTAGCCTGTTTGAAACCGGGCGTGTAACGGCAAATTTGACCGACCATGAACTTCCGGTCGCTTTTCCGCACAACTTCCACAATGGCCTCGCAGTCCTCACGGGTTAAAGCCAGCGGCTTTTCGCAAAGAATATGCTTGCCGGCATTCAACGTGTTGACGATCATCTCGCGGTGAGCCTGATCGGGGCTGGCGATTATTACGGCGTCGATCGCAGGATCGGCGATCATCTCGCGGTAATCGGAAAAAATATGAGGCACGGCAAGTTCTTTGGCGACTACTTTGGCACGATCCGGGTTGGTATCGCAAATAGCATAAAGGCAGGCGCCTTCCGTTTCCTTAACACCTTCGGCATGAGCCTTGCCCATGCCCAGCCCGATAACGCCGACATTTAACATTTTCATTTCAGTAATACCTCTTTCGCTCATAATGCACTAAATATTGATTAACCTTTGACAGCACCGATCATAACGCCCTTGACAAAATACTTCTGCAGGAAAGGATAGACGCAAAGGATCGGGAGTGTGCCAACAACAATAATAGCGTATTTTATCACTTCAGCATAGCTGTTGTATTGATCCTGCTCCATGACGTTGCTGGTTATCAGTTTGTCATTCGCGATTAGAATAGCGCGCAGCACGGCCTGAATCGGCAGCAAATCATTATCCTGAATATAAATCGTGGCCGGAAACCATGAATTCCAATGGCTGACGCCGCACCACAGCAATATAACCGCCAGTGTCGGCATAATCAACTTGGGGACGATCCGGAATAAAACATAGATATCATTCGCGCCGTCAATCTCCGCCGCTTCAAATAGGCTCCTGGGAATGCCGTCGATGGCGGAGCGGACAATGATGGAATTATAAATGCTGACTCCGGTCGGGATGATCAGCGCCCATAAATTATTGTACAACCCCAATTGACGCTGATTCAGATAACTGGGAATCA
>CAYRWC010000354.1:0-2998 GCA_964427795.1 uncultured Oscillospiraceae bacterium
AGCTGGTTTATTTCTTCGAATTGGCTTGCGCGTTCAGCGGTCATCTGCTGGCAGTCAATCCTTTCAACCAGCCCGGCGTGGAAAATTACAAGCAGAATATGTTCGCCCTGCTCGGCAAACCCGGTTATGAAACCCGTAAAGCGGAACTTGAGAGCCGCCTGACGGGCGGCAGGCCGTAAACGTGACGGCGATATCTTTACCCCGCCGCCTGTTGCAGGCGGTTGAAAAGCCGGCCCGCTATGTCGGCGGCGAATGGAACAGTGTCGTCAAGGAGCTGCCGCCCGAAGGCGGCGGCCGCCTGACCCGTTTTGCTTTCTGTTTTCCGGATATATATGAAATCGGCATGTCGAACATGGCGCTGCATATTCTGTATCATTTAATGAATGAACGCCAGGATACCTGGTGTGAACGCGCGTTTGCCCCCTGGACCGATATGGAAGCCCGGATGAGGCAATTGGGTCTGCCGCTGTTTTCACTCGAATCGCGCACGCCGCTTGCCGAATTTGATTTTGTCGGTTTTACCCTGCAATATGAATTGTCTTTCACCAATGTCCTCAATATGCTGGATCTGGCGGACATTCCGCTTTGTTCCGCCGACCGCGGGGAGAATGACCCGCTGGTTGTCGCAGGCGGGCCGGTGACCTATAATTGCGAACCGATGGCCGATTTCTTCGATTTGGTGATGATCGGCGAAGGCGAGGAAGTTATCGGTGAGCTGCTGGATTTATATCGCGTCTGCCGGCAGTCCGGCAACTACAGCCGTCTCCGCTTTTTGGAGCAGGCGGCGCGTCTGGAAGGCATTTATGTGCCGTCTTTTTATTCCGTATCGTATAATCCGGACGGAACCGTAGCGGCTATCCGGCCCAACCGGCCGGGTGTCCCGGATGTCATCCGGAAGCGGATCATCAAAAATTTCGATCAGGTTTATTATCCGGTAAAAACCTTAGTCCCCAATACGGAAATCGTCCATGATCGCATGTCGCTGGAAGTTTTGCGCGGCTGTACGCGCGGCTGCCGCTTCTGCCAGGCCGGCATGATCTACCGGCCGGTCCGGGAAAAGCGCGCCGATACCTTGGTGGCGCAAGCCCAGGCTCTGGAGCAGGCGACCGGCTACGATGAATTGGGTCTCCTGTCGCTGTCGACCAGCGATTATCGGGAACTGGGCACGTTGACCGACCGGTTGTTATGCGCCTTGACCCCGAATCATACCAGCCTGTCTTTGCCGTCCCTGCGCCTGGATTCCTTTTCCCTGAACTTGATGGAAAAAGCGTCGCAAACCCGGAAAAGCGGGCTGACATTTGCGCCGGAAGCCGGCAGCCAGCGCCTGCGCGACGTCATCAACAAGAATATCACAACCGAAGATGTACTGCGGGCGATGAGCCTCGCGTTTCAAGGCGGTTGGAACGGAGCCAAGCTCTATTTCATGCTTGGTTTGCCGACGGAAACCCTGGAAGACGTAGCCGGCATCGCCCAGCTGACCCAATCGATCGAACAACTGTATCAGGAACTTCCGCGGGCTCAAAGGCCGCGCCGGCTTGAGCTGACCGTCAGCACGGCGCTGTTTATTCCGAAACCGTTTACCGCTTTTCAATGGGCAGGCCAGATGACGGGCGAGCAGCTGCTCGAACGCCAGAAATACTTGCGCGGCCTGCTCAAAAGCCGTTCTGTCAAATACCAGTGGCACGACTGGCCGATGTCCCGTCTGGAAGCCATCATGGCCCGCGGCGACCGCCGTTTGGGTCCGGTCATCCTGTCCGCGTACAAGAAAGGCCGAACCTTCGATTCCTGGGACGACCATTTCGATTTGGACGTCTGGCTGGGATGTCTGGCGGACGCCGGATTGGATCCTGATTTTTACGCGGCGCGCGAACGGCCGGCCGACGAGGTCTTCCCCTGGTCGCATATCGATTGCGGCGTCCGCCGGTCCTTTCTGTATGAGGAATACCGGAAGGCGCTGGCCGGAACGGTGACGCCCCAGTGCCGCTTGTCATGCAGCCAGTGCGGCGCTGCGTCGTTTGGAGGGGGGATCTGCTTTGAACGTTAGCCTGCGATTGAGGTACGGCCGGCAGGAGCCGGCTGTCTGGCTTGCGCATCTGGACATGATGCGCACCTTCGAACGATCTGTCCGCCGGGCCGGATTGCCTGTCGCTTACAGCCAGGGTTTTAATCCGCGCCCACAACTGTCGTTTGCCTTGCCGATCGGCGTCGGCCTGGCAACGCTGGATGATTATGTGGATGTCGTGATGACCGAACCTGTTGACAGCAAATGGGCAATTCAACAACTAAACCAGAATCTGCCGCAAGGCCTGTTTATCATCGACGCTAAGCCGATCCCGGAAGACGGCCCAAGCTTAATGAGCTTGATTGCCGCGGCAGATTATGAAATCCGCGGCGAAGGTCTGGCAGAAGCAGTCGGCGTTTTGTCGGCAATGCCGCCGGATGCCGTCTGGCCGGCGGAAAAATTCAGCAAAGGTAAAAAAATCGACGTCGATATCCGCCCTTTGGTCATGAACCTGGATCTACAGGCGGCGAATCTGCTGAAAATCCGGGTTAAGGCCGGCAGCCGCGAAAATTTGCGGCCGGATCTTTTATTGCAGCTTCTCGAACGCCGCTGCGGTCTGGATCCGGATATGGCCGGCAATGCCGAAATAACCCGCTTGGCTTTGTGGGTAAGGCCGACGGCGGACTCGAGTCTCCGGCATCCTTTTGATCTGACCGCTCCTCTGGCGGTACCGTAAATGGAATACAGCGAACTGGCCATATATCCGGGTCCGGAAGGCCTCTGCCATGTTTTGCTGGAAGACGGCAAAGCCGTCGAATATATGGTCGACGGCCAGACTGACCGTCCGCGCCGCCTGGATCTGTATTTGGGGATCGTCAAAAGGATCACACCGGCCATCAAAGGCGTTTTTATCGATATCGGCGATAACCATGACGCTTTGCTCGACATGGGCGAAGTATCCGCGGATATCCGCTGCGGCCAGCGCTTGATCGTCCA
>CAYRWC010000355.1:0-2996 GCA_964427795.1 uncultured Oscillospiraceae bacterium
TTTGTCAAGTAAAATATTTGCTGCGCATTGTAAAAATCAATTCATAATCTCTATCTCTGCTGCCGTTTTCCTTAATCCCCAAGATCGACTGCGCGGCAGGCATATTCGAGAATTGTATCCGCCTGTTTCGCGGCCGCGATGTTGACCCGTGGAGAAAGAGGGGGCCTCAGTGCGATCTCTGAGTGCAGATCACCGATCATAATGAGATTTTCCCGAATTGGATGGACCTTTATATCGTCGCTCAGACCGTACCCCCCCAGTCCGGAAACGGCGACAATAAATTTGTCCAGCGGCAGCAGCTGCGCAATCAGCATGCATTTGCTTTCGGCACTGTCGAGGCATTCGGCGACAACCGGACAATCGTCAAATAAAACAGGAACGATGGATTGGTCAATTTTTCTGATTTCTATTTCGGCCTGCACGGCGGGGTTGATCCGCAGCAAATTCTGCCGAAGGGCTTCGACCTTGTACATTCCGACCTGATCGGCAAAATAGAATTGACGATCCAGATTTGTCGTTTCCACCACGTCGAAATCGATAATCTTCAGTTTTTCAAATCCGACCCGAACTAGGTTCGCCGCACAGTTGGATCCCAATCCGCCGGCTCCGGCAATCCCGACTTTGATTTCCCTGAGCCTGCCGATTTTATCCTCGCCTAATTTTTGCGTCAGATGTTCATAAAATTCCAGGGTCATATCCCGAAAATCCAATCATTGAAAACAGGTTCGTAGCCTTTCCGTCGAATTACGGCCATAACTTCCGGGATGCTCCGGTGATCGGCAATCTCAAACTGAGACAGTGCATTGACCTTCGCCGCCGGTGCAGTGTAGCCGCCGACGCTGGTTGCGGACCCCGCCGACATCCGGGTAATACCGAGCGGAATAAGGTGATCCCGGAAACGGGATGTTTCTCTCGTCGAAAGAGCGATACTCAAACGGGGCATAAACAGGCGCAGGGCCAGAATAATCTGCACCATGTTCCGGTCGGTTACCGCGCACATGCTCTGAAATGCGCCGGCGTGCGGCCTCAGCCTGGGAACAGATGCTCCGATTTCCACGTCAGGGAATCGATCCTGCAAGTATCGGGCGTGCATTCCCAGAGCAAACACTTCTCTTCGCCAATCCGCCAACCCCAGCAGGGCGCCGATATTGACCTGCCTCATACCGGCCTGCGCGCCCCGCTCCGGAGTTTCCAGACGAAATCGGAAATTACGCTTCGGACCGGCAGGATGCACACTTTTATAAATCGCTTCATCGTATGTTTCCTGATAAACGGTCAGTCCGTCGACGCCGTCAGCAATCAGCGATTTATAATCCTCAACGGCAAGAGGATAAATCTCAATGCCGATGGAACTGAAGTAGCGCCGCAGTATGCGCACACACGCCCGCAGATAATCGAGCGGGCTCTCCTTCTTCGATTCTCCCGTTAACAGGAGTATCTGACGCAATCCCGCTTCCGCCATAAAAGCCGCTTCGCGTTCGACCTCTTCCAGCGTCAGTTTCTTTCGAGGCTCTCTGTTGCGGGCGTTAAAGCTGCAATAAAGACATTGGTTGTCGCAGTAGTCCGACACATAAATCGGCGCATAGAGCTGGATGGTCCTGCCGAAATGCCGCAGCGTAATCTCCTGCGCCTTTTCAGCCGCCCGCTCCAGATAGTTCTCCGCAGCCGGGGAAAGCAGGGCCCAAAAATCGAGCGGCGAAGGGTCTTCCCCGGCCAGGGCCCGTTCGACATCGTCATTACCAACGGCAGCGGCGTCGCTTCCTTCTCCATTTTTATAGCGGCCAGAGTAATCGTAATAGCTCATCGCCGGACCTCAATCTCCATTGCGCAAAAAGCCTGTCAGGGGCGAAGAAGCCCTGGCTTCATCAACACTTTCGGCCAGACCGCTTAAGTAAGCCAGTCTTCCCGCCTGGACTGCCTGGCTGAATGCCCGGGCGTAATCGATTGGATTCCGGGAAACGGCAATAGCGGTGTTGACAAGCACCGCCGCACATCCCATTTCCATGCATTCACAGGCCTCCGACGGTTTCCCCAGCCCCGCGTCCACAATGATCGGCGCCTTGATTTCCTTAATCATAATCGCCACCAGTTCTTTTGTTTTTAATCCCCGGTTAGAGCCGATCGGCGCCCCCAGGGGCATCACCGCGGCAGCACCGCATTCGGCCAGCCGGCGGGCCACGGCGAGATCCGGGCTCATATAGGGGAATACGACAAAACCTTCCTGAACCAGCGTTTCGGTTGCCTTTAATGTCTCCAGATTGTCCGGCAGAAGATAACGATTGTCGGCGATAACCTCTATCTTGATCCAGTTTCCAGCGCCGGCGGCTCTGGCCAGCCGGGCGATGCGGACCGCTTCATCAGCCGTTCTCGCCCCGGAGGTGTTGATCATAACTTTGCAGCCGGATGGAATATAATCCAGAATGTTGTCCGCCCTGACCCCGCTGTCTACTCTGCGCAAAGCGACCGTCGTGACATCAGCCTTTGCAGCCAGCAGTACCTCCCGCATCAGCGCATGACTGGAAAACTTGCCTGTTCCGACAAAAAGCCGGCAGTTGATCTTAATCCCGCCGATTTCCAAACTATCGTCCTTCATTATCCACCTCCGACAAAACTGACTATTTCAATACTATCCGCATCCTGCAAAGTTATCTGCGGCCATTGTTCCCGGGGAACAATGCTGAGATTAAGCTCGATGACAACCTTTTTGGGCGACAGCCCACGGTCGGCAATCAGTTGCTCCAGCGTCAAATTTGCCTCGGATATTCTTTCATCCACGCCGTTAATCCGAACTTTCATATGGCTTCCCCGTTTCTTTTATTGGTTATCAATCGGCTTTTGTACCATTTAGTCCGCTCAACAACGTCCTCCGCCTGCATGATGTCCCTGATCAAAGCAATATTGGAAACCCCTGCGGCTAAAAGAACATCCAGGTTGTCTGTGTTGATACCGCCGATAAAAACAACGGGTTTCAACGCCGTTTGCAGCACCCGGGAAAC
>CAYRWC010000356.1:0-2976 GCA_964427795.1 uncultured Oscillospiraceae bacterium
CCGGGTGGTAAAATTCTTCCACCTGACCGGTGGCCAAACCGATCTGATTGCCGTAGGAGCTATAACCGGCGGCGGCGGTAGTCGTAATTTTTCGCTGCGGTAATTTGCCGGGCAGCGTATCGGCCACCGGAACGGTCGGATCACCGCTGCCGGTCACCCGCATGGCCTGATAGACATAAGAACGTCCGGAAAGCGGGTCGCGGATCGCGCCGCCCAGGCAGGTCGCCGCGCCGCCGAAAGGTTCGATTTCCGTCGGGTGGTTGTGCGTTTCATTTTTAAACATGACCAGATAATCTTCCGGCTTGCCGTCCACCGGGATCGTCACCCGGATACTGCAGGCGTTGATTTCCGGCGATTGGTCGAGATCATCGAGTTTTCCCGCGCAGCGCAGTTCTTTCATGGCGATGGTGGCCAGATCCATCAGGC
Source organism: uncultured Oscillospiraceae bacterium (assembly GCA_964427795.1). Taxonomy (GTDB): domain Bacteria; phylum Bacillota; class Clostridia; order Saccharofermentanales; family UBA5734; genus JAYFQE01. Next base: position 427 of record CAYRWC010000356.1, read on the forward strand.
AAACCGGTTTTTCATCAAGTCTGGATCCGTGAACCGTCCGGCGTGCCGCCAAATAATCCTGATAATCCGTTTTCATCACACGGCCGACCGGATCGTCTTCCGGAAAAGCAACGGATTCAATTCTGGTAGAAAAAGTCGTATGCCGGCAATGATCGGACCAATAAGTGTCCAGGACCCGCAATTCGGTCCAGCTGGGATCGCGGCCTTCGCTCCGGAACCAGTCCTGCGTGAATCGCATGTCGGCTTCCGACATGGCAAAACCGCCTTGCTTCAGCAAGACGTCCAGTTCGGCCTGATCCATCGATATGAATCCATTCAGCCATTCGATGTCGGCGGGTGCCTCGATGTCGTCGAGAAGCGTTGCCGCCGGTTCGAGCGCAGCTTCCCGCGCTTCCACCGGATTGATCAGCCATTTGCGGATCCTGGCTTTGTCCCCGCTATCCAGCAAACCGCCAAAAGCGTAGAGCCGCGCCGTTTTGCACAGGGGGCGTTCGTCGCAGGTCAGGATCTGCAGGCATTGGGCTGCCGAATCGGCACGCTGGTCATATTGGCCCGGCAGCGCCTCTACGGCCAGCAGAAAATCCGGATGGCCAAAATCGCAGGGTTCGTCATATAAGTCATCGACCGGCGGTTCGGAAAAAACCAGGTTCCGCGCCTGACGATATTGCTCATCGGTCAGACCCGATACGTCGTATCGATTATAAATGCGCAGGTCGTGAAGGCCGCTCAAGCCGAGATTCATTTGCAGATCTTTGAGCAATCCGGCGGCTTCGATATCGAATCCGGGACGTTTACAGGCATATACGCGCCTGACGGTCGTTTTCTGGTCCATAAAATCTTGTCCTTTCGCTGACGAGCCGGGTTCCACCCGGCTTCATGTCCTGTTCAACGCCGACAAACGGCCGGCGTTTGGCAGCGCCGGCCGCTTTTTCTTTAAGCCTGTTCGTTTATTCCTGCCAAACGGCCGAGAATCTCGGTGCTCCGCTTGAGGAATTCCGCCATATCTTCCGCCGTCAGGGATCCGTGGCCCAGACGGGCCAGATCATAGATCTGTTTGGCCAGCATAGCAGTTTGAGCTTCCTGGCCGGGAATATCGGCCAAAGCGTTCAGGCGGCCGACCAGCGGCTGATCTTCATTGATGATCAAGGTCAGCTGCAACGGGAAGAGGCTGTCGATATCCATAGCTTCGTCGCCGCTGCCCTGCATGCGCTCGAACTGTTTGCGCATTTCCTGCATCCGGCGCGATTCTTCCGACTCGAGGATCATCGCCGGCAGCGCGTCGGCGCCCAGGGCTTTGATCCTGACCTCGAGTTTTTCCTTGCCCGTGGCTTCGCGGAACAATTTCGTCAGCGCCTCGGCATGGGTATTATCGCCTTCGCTGCCGCCGAGTTCGGCGTCAACGCGTTTAAATTTCTTGCCTTGATTTTTATACTCGATGAAAGACATGAAATGGTTGTCCAGTTCATGATCCATCACCAAAACGGTCATATCGCGCGCTTTGGCCATCTGCACATAAGCGACCTGCTGCTTGGGATCCGGCGTGTACAGGAGCGTGTCGCCCAGATCGGCCAGAGTCTTGAACTCGCCGTCGACTGTTTTGAATAAGGCGATGTCCTTGACTTTGTCATAGAATTTTTCTTCACGCATCATGCCATATTTGACGAAAACGCCGATATCCTGCCAGTATTTTTCGTAATCGGCCCGCTGATTCTGGAAGAGCTGGGTCAGCTTATCGGCAACTTTGCGGATAATATGGGTGGAAAGCTTGCTGACATAAGCATCGTTCTGCAAGAAACTGCGCGATACGTTAAGCGGCAGATCCGGGCAGTCGATCGTTCCTTTGAGCAGGAACAGGAATTCGGGAATGATTTCCTTGATATTGTCGGCGACAAAAACCTGGTTGTAGTAAATTTTGATCCGGCCTTCCAGGCTTTCGTAGGCATTATCCGATTTGGGGAAATACAGGATGCCCTTCAGATTGAAGGGATAATCCATGTTCAGGTGAATCCAGAAAAGGGGTTCACGATAATCATGGAACGTTTTGCGGAAGAAGGCCTTGTACTCTTCATCCGTGCAGTCGCGCGGGTTTTTCAGCCAGAGCGGCGCCACATCATTAATCGGCTCCGGCGCGGCCGGAACGGCAGGTTGAGCTTCTTCCCCTTCTTCGTCGGCAGGTTCGGCTTCCTGACCTTCGGCCTTCGGTTTTTCGGCCTTTTCTTTCTTCTCGGCCGCTTTCTTGGCTGCAGCCTCCGCTTCCCGTTCAGCTTTCGCCTGATCGGCGGCAACATCCTTGAAATAAATCGGATAAGGCATGAAGCTACAGTATTTTTCCAGAATTTCCCGGATTTTGCTGCCGGTCAGGAATTCTTTGCCTTCCTCCGACAGCGTCAGGGTGATGGATGAACCACGGCCGGTCCGGTCGGACGATCCCATCACATAAGCCATGCCGTCTTCGCTTTCCCAGCTGGCGGCTTCGGCGCCGGCCTGATAAGAGCGGGTGTCGATGCGCACTTTATCGGAAACCATAAAAGCCGAATAGAAGCCAAGGCC
>CAYRWC010000357.1:0-2961 GCA_964427795.1 uncultured Oscillospiraceae bacterium
CCTGATTATTGATTGAGTCAAGCTTCAGGCGGCGGCATTGATCGGAAAACCATTCGGCGCCGGAACGGCCCGGAGCGACGACTAGATGGCGGCAGACAAATTCATTGCGGCTGGTTTCCAAGCGGAAGCCTTCGGCGCCGGCCGGTACGATATTGAGAACCTGAGTGTTGCACAGGATATCCAGACGCTGTTGCAGATAATCATACTGGGCAGCCAGGATTTCCCGGTTTCGTTCTGTTCCCAGATGCTTACAGCGGGCATCCATCAAATGAAGATCGTATCCGATGGCTTTACGCCGGATCAGATCAGCTTCTGCCGTATAAGTCGAATAAAAAACATCGGTAGCGCCAAATTTTTGGTTGACTTGGTCGACGTATTCGATCAATTGCATCACTTGCTGATCGGACAGATAGTCGTTGAGCCAGCCGCCAAACTGAGTCGTAAAATTAAATTTCCCGTCAGAATAGGCGCCGGCGCCGCCGAAGCCGCGCATGATGGCGCAATTGCGGCAGTTGAGGCAGTGATCGGTCTTTTTACTGATCAGCGGACAATCGCGGTGGCGGATATCCGCGCCTTGTTCTAAAAGCGCTATTTTCAGATCAGGCCGGTTGCTGACCAGCTCATAACCGGCAAAAATCCCGGCCAAGCCTCCTCCGACTATAATGACATCGTAGGTCTGTGCCATAATTCAACATCCTTATCTTCTTCAAGCCGTGTATGCCGGAAGGCAAAGTCTTGCCGATATTATATGCCGGCAGGATCCATACGGGTATATCCGAGTTCTTCCATCGTGCAGATGCCCCGATCCGCGGCATTTTGACGCAAACCGGCATAAAGCTCGGCCTGTACAGCCTGATAGTAGGGAATGACAAAAAGGATGCCGATGCCGCAGCATAAGAGGCCCAGCAGGAACCAGCCCAGGAACGACAAGTCCAGGACAAACATCTCGCCTTTTTGACCCTGCGTCATAGCCATGGACAGCTTCAGGGCGCGTCTGTAGCCGATCTTGGGATTATCGGCTATAATCCAGGGCGTCATCCGGTAGCTGTAGGTCTTGATGATCACGGGTATGCCGCACAGCAAAGAGCCGAAAACAATGATCAAGCCGGCGCCGACCAAAGTCCACACGTTTTGATAGAAAAAGGCTTCCCAATTGCCGAAATTCAAGGCATAACGGTTGAAAAGGCCGCTGTAGGCCAATTGGATGCCCCCCCAGACCAAGCCGGCGATTACAGGAACAGCTGCCAATAAGCCCCATAAGAAAAGGAAAAGGTTCATCCAAAGCATGCTGCCGACCGTCTTTAGATAGCAGCCGTTTCTGAAGAGGCTGAAAACCTGGCCGACAGAAGGTACCGCCGCAGATTCGCGGCTTCTGGAAAACCAGCGCATGCCGCCTGCGGAAATAACCGGGCCGACAAAGATATGATAAGCAAGACCTAATGCGGCGGCAAGAATCGCAATAATGGCTATAAAAACAAACGCGCCGGTAAAAAAGCCGTATTCGTAGCCTCTGAACGGGTTGGCATCAAAAAATGACCGCCAATCCTGATTTGAAAAAAAGTCGTAGAAGCTGTTCGATTGGTTCGTATTGTTTTGATGAAAGGTATAACGCCAACCGAAAATGTTGGAGCCGGTTCCCAGTATGCTGACAATCAGAGATACGACAAAAGCGATCCAATATTTATCTTTTAAATGATATTTCGCTAAATTTTTTAATTCGTCTCGGCGCCACATGGTACTACCCCCTTGTTGATCGCGATTTCACAGATAAAGTCATTATAACTGATTTGACGGTAAATTACATCCGCCCGCGCTGCCCGCCGCGCCTGGTCCGATCGTTTCCGACCGTTTGACCGTCTCCCGTTCGGCCGTCAGAGCAGACCGGACGGACGGAATGTCTTGCATCCGTTCTTCTTTAATGATAATGTCTTGTTATTCTAAGTTCCGGGAGGTTGGCATGGATATTATCAAGGGCAGTATTACGTCACCGATGGGTTTTCAGGCGGCAGGCGTGGCTTGCGGCTTAAAAAAGGATAATCAGCCCGACCTGGCTCTGGTCGTCAGCGACCGGCCGGCGCAGGCAGCGGGGGTTTTTACCCGCAATGTCGTCAAAGGACATTCTCTGCAGCTGACCCGCAAGAACCTGATCGGCGGCCTGGCTCGCGCCGCCGTCATCAACAGCGGCAACGCCAATGCCTGTGTCGGCGAACCGGGTTATCAAGACGCTCTGAATATGGCCGCGCAAGTCGCCGGCTTCCTGAGCTGCCCGGCAGAGCAGGTTTTGACGGGTTCGACCGGGGTAATCGGCAAGCGGTTGGACATGACGGCTGTCCGTCAAGGGCTTCAGACTGCTTTTAACGCTTTATCTGCCGATCCGGAAGCCGGACATCAGGCGGAGCGGGCCATCATGACAACCGATACGATTCCCAAGGAGGCGGTTGTCCGTTTTCAGCTGGACGGCAAGGTGATCACCGTCGCCGGCATGGCCAAAGGCTCGGGGATGATCCATCCCAATATGGCGACGATGATCGGCGTCCTGACCACCGATTGTGCCGTCAATCCGGACCGTTTGCAGCAGATGCTGCAAAAAGCGGTCGACCCGTCGTTCAACCGGGTTTCGGTCGACGGCGATACCAGCGTTTGCGATATGGTTGTTGTCCTGGCTAACGGAGCAGCCGGCAATGCCGTACCGGATGTTGATTCTCCGGCAGAGGCTTTGTTGCAGGAAGCCTTCAATCAAGTATGCGTGGCTCTGGCCAGGCTGGTGGCTCAAGATGGCGAAGGAGCGACCAAATTGATCGATGTGCGCGCGGAAGGCGTTCGCAGCGCTGAAGACGCTTATAAAATCGTCTTGTCCGTCGCCCGTTCACCTTTGGTCAAGACGGCCGTTTTTGGTGAGGACGCCAATTGGGGACGTATTTTAACAGCCGCCGGATATTCCGGCGCCGATTTCGATCCGGC
>CAYRWC010000358.1:0-2955 GCA_964427795.1 uncultured Oscillospiraceae bacterium
AGCTCTGCAGCGAATGCAGGAACGGGGCGTCGCCGTTTTTGTCCGCAGTGTTTTTTTGCAGGGATTGTTCTTTAAAAAGCCCGAAGAACTGGGCGGCAATCTGACGATAGCCCGTGAACCGGTGCGCCGGCTGCAGCAAATAGCCGAACGCGAAGGGCTCAGCGTGGCGCAGCTGGCCATCGCCTATATCCGGGATCTGGAGGGCGTAGCCAGTCTGGTCGTCGGCGCGGAAACTGCCGGGCAGGTTCGGGAAAACATCGCTCTGATCGAAGCGCCGGCTATCGGCGAAAAAACACGCGACGAGATCCGGAAGCAATTTTCCGGTCTGCCGGAAACCATTTTGAATCCGGGCCTATGGAGACTATAAACCGATAAAATCATAGCCGTCCTAAAGCGAGCGGCAAGAGGAGACAAAAAGATGAGCAACATTAAATTCACAGGGATTATGCCGGCGCTGATCAGTCCGCTTCAGGAAGACGGATCCATCAGGGAAGATGCTTTGCGCAGTTTGATCGATTGGCAGCTGCAGGCCGGCTGCAGCGGATTTTATATCTGCGGCGCGACCGGCGAGGGCGTCGTTATGAAGCCTGAATCCCGTAAAGCGATGGCTTCGCTTACGGTAAATGCCGTCCGGGGACGCGGATCGGTCATCTGCCATGTCGGCGCCGTCGATCTGAGAACGGCTGTCGATCTGGCCCATCAGGCGTCCGACGCCGGTGTGGATGCCATTTCATCAGTGCCGCCCTTTTTCTATGGTTACGGCGAACGGGAAATCATCCAGTATTATCAGGCGCTGGCCGAAGCGTCCCGCGTCCCGATGCTGATTTATGCTTCTCCTTTAGCCGGTACGCCAATAACCCCGGCGCTGGTCAACAAGCTGATGCAGATTAAAAACATCATCGGCTTGAAGTGGACAAGCTACAATTATTATGAAATGCGGCAGATCAAGGAATTGAACAACGGCGATATCAATGTCATCAACGGGCCGGATGAAACGCTGCTCTGCGGATTGGCCATGGGCGCCGACGGCGGCATCGGCTCCACCTATAATGTGGTGCCCGGCCTCTATGTCGGAATCTACAATGATTTCCGGGCCGGCCGGATCCGGGAAGCTCAAGACGGCCAGTATAAGGTCGATCGGCTGATTCAGATCCTGATCCGGCACGGCGTCATCAACGGCGTCAAGGATATGCTCACCGGCATGGGTTTTGACGTCGGTTTTTGTACTTATCCGATGAAGCGGTTCACCCAGCCGGAACAGGACGCTTTCCGCGCCGAACTGAAAACCCTGCCCTTTCTGGCTAAGTAAGAAAAATCGCAAACATAACCGGTATGGTCAGAATGCCGAGGATGCTCGATATAAGCGCCATACCGGCGCCGGTTCGAGTATCCCCGCCGTAAGCGGCGGGAAAAACCACCGTGTTCAGGCCCAGCGGCATCGCGGTCGATCCCAGAGCAACCAGCAAGAGGTCATGGCCGGCGCCGCATAATTTCAAAACCAGCAGGACAGCCGCCGGAATCGCGATAAGCCGCAGCAGAGAGGCAATATAAGTGCGGCTTCCGGACAGCATCTCCCGCATATCATACTCGGCGATAATAAATCCGGTCAGCAGCATGGCCAGCGGTCCCATGCAGTTTGACAAGGACGACACCGTCGTCGTCAAAAACGCGGGGACCGGCAGTTCTAAGAGACCGGCAGCGCTTCCCAGCAGCATGGCGATAAAAATCGGATTGACCAGGGTTTTCCAGGAGATTTTGCCGTTTCCCGGCTTCAGCATGGCAAAACCGGCCGAATAAATAAAGATATTGAAAGGTATGGCAAACACCATCATCTTAAACAACATATCCTGGCCGAATACGGCGCCGACGATGGAATATCCCATGTATCCCAAATTGGCGATGGTAAAAGAATAAATATAAATGTTCTTGATGTATTTATCTTTGGTGAAAAAACGGGCCAGTAAAACGGCTAATGCCAGAGATACCGCCAGAGTCAGAACACCGTATGCCAAAGTGATCATCTCGCCGGCCAGAATGCCGCGGGTCAGCTTCTGTGAAAAAGTCTGAAAGACCAATGCCGGCATGATCACATAGGATTGAAGCTGTGATAAGATTTTCCCCGTCGCCGGATCTGTTATGTTCTTCCGTTTGAGGATAAAACCGATCATCATCATCAGGATCAGGACGGCCATCTGGCTCAACGTGGTGAAAAACACTTGCTGCATGTATGATCTCCCTTGCATCATGAAAATCAATGATCTCAACCGCTGTCCTAAATTATAGAATATTCACTTCTCTTTGCAATGTATATTTTACATGCGTTGCGTGGCGGCAAGACTTATCCTATACTCATGACATAGCTTCTATCCAAAGGAACGGCGCTGTAAGTTCTCTAATCACAGGAACGGCGCGGGAATATGTCGGGAGGATGATCGGTATGCAGGCTTTTAACGGTTTAGGCATGAATCTGGGAAATTTATCACGTCTGTCGGCGGCCGTAACCCGTTCGATCAGCGCGGAAAACCGCGACGGGCGCAAGGGCGGCGGCGGCATGGCCGTGGAGGGCGTGGCGGCGCGCAGCGCACGCGATCTGGGCCAGGGCTGGAAGGTATCGCCTTTTACGGTCATCGCAGCCGGCGAAACTCAGGAGATCGCCTGCATCGAGGGTCCCGGAGCTATTCAGCACATTTGGATGACACCGACCGGACGCTGGCGCGACGCCATTTTCCGCATATACTGGGACGACTGCGGTACGCCGTCGGTTGAATGCCCGATCGGCGATTTCTTTGCCTGCGGCTGGAACGAATATGCCGCCGTATCTTCATTACCGGTCTGCGTCAATCCGGGCAGCGCTTTCAACAGCTATTGGGAGATGCCTTTCCGGCAAAAATGCCGGATGACCATGACCAATCAGGGAACGGAAAACCTGACGCTTTTTTATCAGATCGACTACAC
>CAYRWC010000359.1:0-2945 GCA_964427795.1 uncultured Oscillospiraceae bacterium
CGTTAAGCACAAGTTGATATGCTTTTTTAAAGTACTTCTCAACGTGCGGATACAGCTCATATGCAAGCTCTTCCAGTTTTTCTCGGCCGTTTCGTTCTATAAAGTAATAATTCTGTTTGAATGTATCACCATCTTTTATAAACAACTTATTTTGAATCGCTATGCTAAATAAGTACTTCTGTTTATCAGAAAAATTATCTACATCTATGCTGCTTTTTATAACCTCGCGGCATAGTGCAAATACACCGTCAGGCATATTAAAAAAAACACTGCTGTCAAGTCCGCTCCAATAGTGAAAATATCCTTGTACAAACTCATTTTTTATTTTGTGTACCGGGCCGTCAAACGGAACATATTCTTTCCATTGAGATTGATGCAGATTCTGATCGAAAAAGCACCCGTTATTATATCCCAGCGCAATCCATTTGCCGCCATTCGGACGGTTTGGAATATCTCCCCATACCACAGTTTTGCATATCTCATGCTTGAATTTTGACAAGGCGATATCGGTAACAATATGAATATATACCCAAAGCAGCCTATTCCATGTAAATTTTGCCGTATTAAATTTGTCGCTGAAAAGAAGATCTTTATTATTCTCTAAATAATTGATTAACACATTGTAATATTCCGGGAAACAGGCATTGTATAATTTATGTGCCATTTCTGAATTTTGCCCGGGGAGGATAACAAAATCCGTCTGATATTTTCCGGATGAGATTACCTTCATCAATTGATTGTCAACAAGGCTTTTTACCTCATCTTCAACGTACGCAGCCGGCGTTCCAAGTTCCATACAAAGTTGCTCTATAGTAAGAGGCTCTTTGTATGCCGCCAGAAGAATATTCTGAGGTAGTTTTCTTCTGGCACAACTCATCGGCTCATTATCCGCGCCTGGATTTCCCTGACATGATATAAATAAAGTTCCGGGATTATAGCTTTTTTCTCCGTATTCACGCATAGTATCAAATCCTTTCTTAATAGAATTTCTTGCGTCGTGAAGCCACCATTTGATAGTTCCTACACTCTTTCCGAGAATACATGCAATCTCGCTGCAACTCTTATCTTCAAAATAATACAACACCGTTGCTTTTCGATAGTTTTCAGAAAGCAATGCTATTTCACGGTGAAGGATATTCTCCTGCTCACGATAAATACATTCATCTTCGATGTTAACAGGAGACATGAAAAGTTCATCGAGATACGCAGTTGTTCCGTGTGTTTTGTAGCGAAGCCATTTGAAAAAAGTATGGTTAGAAACGCTCCAAACAAATGCATTGAGATTATCAATTTCCTTTCCTGAATATATCGTTTTTAAAACCTCTAATGCTATCTCCGAGGATAAATCTTCCGCTTCTTCACGGGTATTAACTTTCTGGTAGCAAAATCCGAGAATTTTTGCCAGATATTCCTCTTCAAATTGTCTGATTGTTTCCAACTCATTCAATGGCTTTACCTCGTTCATTGATCTTCACAACATGTTGTTTCATCTATTAAGTACCGGATTTTCAGATTCGGTTGGTAAATTCTATATATTTTTGTTATATCAAACCTTCTCGTGCATCTTTTTTACTTTTTTGCTTTTATGTCTTTACGCCGAGAAGGGTGCCCGGCCGCCTGTCGACGATCGAACACCCTTCCCGGCAATTTCATTGATATCTAAAAGCATAGCCCGTTATTTATGCTTGCGAACCTGGTTCAGATACCTTGGCTCTCGAAAAATAGGTAATCCGGAGATTGGTGCAGCCATAAGGAACAAGTTCCAGCGTCAGCTCCTCCTGAACATCGATCGGCGCCTGATATACATCCATGGTTTTCTGAGGATAGGGCGGATACGCATAAAGCGCTTTATATCCGGGTATCCGCAGCTTAATCTGCGGCATCTCCCAGACATAACCGCCGTCCGCATGCAGGATCTCGATTTGAGCCGGATCGAGCGCTTCGTCAAGGGCGACATTCCAGCTGATGTTATATTTCCGCAAGCCCTGCTGTTCGTAAATATCACCGCGCGGATCATATTTCAAATCAGGATTGACATCCCACCAGCTCCAGCCCTCCGGCAGCGGTGTACGCGGCTTGCCCGGCACAGCTGTCCAGACCTCCGGTATCGGCAGTGAAAAAAGCAGCGGGCCGTATTCAACTGCCAACGGATATTTCGCATAACCGTCACCGTCGTCAACGCGGCTGACCGATACGGTCATGGGCAGGCGGATGCTGACGATATCGCCATCCTGCCAGATCCGGTGGATCGGGCAATAAGTTCCGGGCTTGGCCTGCTGTCCGGCCGCGATTCCGTTGACCGCCAATTCGGCTTTGTCGCACCACCCGGGTATCCGGAAATTAATGGTCAATTCCTGCGGTTTTGTCGCGGAGACCGTAAACCGGATCGTATCCCGGAAAGGATATTGTGTATCTTCGTTAAAATGCAAGGAGCCAAAATCGATACTCGCCGGACCATAAGCCGCAATATACAAATTCCCTGCGTTATCGGTCAACGCCATGCTGCGGACATAATCCGGAACGACCCAGACCGATGTCACCGGACAGCAAGCCACCGGATAAACCGGCGCATATTGCTGCATATCATTATGCAGGTAACCGGAATTGCCGTTAGCGAAAATCTGATTGGGCGAACTCATATAGGCGATCGCTTTTTCATCCTTTTTCCGGGCGCCCTGCGCGCCGTTGAAAGTTATCCGTTCGATAAGATCGGCATATTGAGGATCACCGGTGATGGCGTTCAAATGGATCAGACTGTTGTTGAAAAAAGCGAAGGCACAGTACTCGGTCTCCACGCTGGCAGAACGCGGCGCCAGATATTCGGCGTGGCAGGGAATGCCGCCGGTGCGCTGCATGACCTTGCGGATGATCTTCTGCGCGCCGTTCAAACTCGCCCGGAGATTGCGTTCACTGCCGCCGGCCATATAAGCCAAGGCATAGATAGC
>CAYRWC010000360.1:0-639 GCA_964427795.1 uncultured Oscillospiraceae bacterium
TCTGATAGTCAGTGCGAAAGCCAAAAGCTTCATGTAAGGCATCGGTAAAATCTGTTCTTGTGTATATTGGTTCATAACCTGAGTATTCCGGAGTTATCAAGACAGGGTAATCCGGATTAACCAGGACACCCCATTCCGGTCAGATCAAGACACCCTAATCCGGAGTTATCAAGACAGGGCAATCCGGTTCTATCAAGACACCCTTAACCCGGTCGGAAACAATCACCTAATGCGAAGAAATCCCATAAAATTGAAATAGCAATTTTATGGAGGTAACCGGTACATGAGGAGGTTTTCGGCAGTGAAAATCAGGGAAGCACTTCGTTTGCGCGAACTGGACGTCAGCAATGTGCAGATCAGTCTTAGTCTTAAGTGCGGACGTTCAACCCTAATCGACGTATTTCGGAAATGCGATGAACTTGGCGTCAATTATCATCAGGCTAACCAAATGAGCAGCACCGACCTGGAACAGTTACTCTACCCGCCCGAACCGCCAACAGAGAACCGCAAAGAATCTGATCCGGATTTTGTGTATATCCAGCAGCAGCTGGAACAGTTTCCAAATTTGAACCGGAAATTTCTGTGGGAAGAATATGTCCGCAGAAATCCGAATCCCATCCAGTATTCGCAGTTTTGCGA
>CAYRWC010000360.1:649-2927 GCA_964427795.1 uncultured Oscillospiraceae bacterium
GCATGGCGAAAAGAGCATAACAAAGAAGTAACTCTGAGCATTGAAAGAAAGCCCGGCGAAGTCATGGAAGTCGACTGGGCGGGTGACACACCGAATCTGCTTTGTAACCGAACAACAGGAGAACTGCAGCCGGTCTATCTTTTTGTTGCTGCAATCGGAAATTCAGATCTGTATTTCGCCCAGGCTTTTACCGACATGAAACTGGGCAGCTGGATACAGGCCAACACAGGCGCCCTTGAGTTTTACGGCGCGCTTCCCCGGATTGTTACGCCGGATAATACCAAGACCGCGGTTAAAAGTTCAGTCAGATACGATCCTGTCCTCAATGAAACCTATCGGGAGTGGGCTGCCTTTTATGGTGTAGCGGTTATTCCTGCCAGACCGAGAAAGCCGCGCGATAAAAACATGGTAGAAAACGGCGTAGGATATCTGCAAACATGGATTTTAGGCCGGCTGAGACACCGGTATTTCTTTAACATGGCCAGTCTCAACAAAGAAGTTTTAAGTATTCTGGAAGAACTCAACGCAAAATCCTACCAAAAGCGCGAAGGGACACGGATCAGTGTCTTTCAGAACATCGACCGGCCAGCGATGCGCCCGCTGCCAGCTACTCGGTTTGAAAATCCGGATTACAAGACCTGCACGGTTGGCAGCAATTACCACATTGAATTCGATCGCACAAATTACAGTGTGCCATATACGCATATCCATAAAAAAGTAACCATTCGTGTCACCGGCACGACCCTTGAGGTCTTGTACGACAACCAGCGGATCTGCTCTCATCCACGCAATTACGATTCACACAAACGGTACATCACGAACAGAGATCACATGCCGGAAAAGCACAGAGGCTATGTTGAGCAAACTGACTGGAATGGTGACCGATACCGTAGCTGGGCTAAAAAGATAGGCACCTATACGGTGGCTGTCGTCGATGCCATGCTTTCTGCTCATGTTATCGAGGAACAAGCCTACAAGTCCTGCATGGGGCTATTACAGCTCAGCAAGCGGTACGGAACAGTCCGACTGGAAGCAGCTTGCACACGCGCAGCTGAACTGGGTAGTTTCCAGTACACGACGATCAAAAACATCTTGAAAAACGATCAGGATCAGCGGCCGCTATTAACCGGATCGGATAATCAGCCTTTACCGGAGCACACCAACATTCGTGGTTCCGGATACTACAAATAATGGAGGACAGAAAAAATGCTTAACCAACAAACAATCGAAAAACTTTCCTGGATGCATATGGCGACCTTTGCTCGCGAGTATTCACGGCAGATGCAAGATTCGTCCTTTACATCGCTCACCTTTGACGAGAGATTCGGTATGCTGGTCGATGCTGAATACACCTCGCGCCAAAACAAATCTCTGCAGAATCTTCTGAACAAGGCCAAACTACGGCAGCATGCCTGCATAGAAGATATTGCCTATTCACCGGATCGCCAGTTAGACCGTGACCAGATTCGCCAATTATCCACCGGAAACTGGATCAAAGAAAATCACAACTTGATTTTGACAGGAGCAACGGGCAGCGGCAAAAGCTATATGGCTTGCGCCTTTGGCAATATGGCTTGTCGTCAGGGCATCAAGACTCGCTATTTTCGAGTGACTCGTTTGCTGACGGATCTGGCGATTGCCAGGGGCGACGGCAGCTACAACCGGCTCATGAATGACCTCAAAAAGATCGAGCTCTTGATTCTGGATGACTGGGGGTTGAACGTATTCGACCCACTGGCCTGCCGCGATTTGTTGGAAGTCGTGGAAGACCGCTACGATACACGGTCTACATTGATTGCCAGTCAACTTCCTATTTCATCCTGGTACGCTATCTTTCAGGATGCCACGATCGCTGACGCAATCCTGGATCGGCTTGTGCATGTGGCTTATCGCATTGAACTGGCCGGCGTTTCGCGTCGGACGGCTCCAGCAGAAAAAGGGGGTGTTGTTTTGCCTTGATTTGTGGTACTTTTTTCTTATCGCTTTAGCGATTTGATTCTGACTTGTCAGATGGTGTCTTAATCCAATCGGATTGCCCTGTCTTGATCTCGTCGGAACGGGGTGTCTTACAAACTCCGGATACCCTGTCTTGATCGGCCGGAATACTCACACCTGCAATAGCAACGATGATTTTTTGCACATCGGGTACTGAAAGTCCTACTGCATCAATCTTATCCTGACTCTTATTGAACTTTTCTATTATAGCTTGAACAATATCTGCTTCAGCCCCACTCCATAAATACCATATATTGATTTGACTCTTTGCCTTATCCGACTC
>CAYRWC010000361.1:0-2926 GCA_964427795.1 uncultured Oscillospiraceae bacterium
CATCGGCAAAACAAATTTTCTCCGCCGATACCGGCGGCTTTTTGGGCGACCTGCGCCATAACAGTGATGATATTGGAATTATCCGGGTAATAAACTGTAAAATCAGACGTTTTCGTTGTTATTTTACCCTGCGTCAATCCCGAAAAGACAAAGCCGTAATCACTTAAAACATTGAATAGAAGATGTGTATGTTTGACTTTGTTAGCCTGCTTGAAAGCAGGAATGTCCACTGAAAATCCGTCATGGTTTAAATGTCCGTGGGTAAAAATCGCATAAAGTAATTTCATGGGACGCCACGCCGCATTTCGCGATTCCTGTGCTTCAGCTGCACCATAACGGACTGTCCCTTCTTCGTAAAGTGGCATGGCAAATCGCTCGGGATTCTCGGCTATATCGGTCATGATTTGGTTATATAGCGCTTCGATCTGCCGGAATGCGGATTCAAAAGCCTCAGGAGAAAGCATGTGTAAAAAGTCCGTATGAATCTCAATGGTGTCAGGGGTCACAGACAATTCTCCCCGCCTGATAAGCGCCCATTTGCTGACGATATAACTCATTTAACCCACCTCATTCACGCTTCGCTGCACCGATCCGTTTTCATCGGATTTCAGGATAAGAAAGTTCTCCTTTTTCGAGTATTACGATTGTTTTATTGATCGCTTCATACACCCTGACATCATTGTCGGCAATTTGGGAAATTGTCAATCCTACCATTTCTCCAAAATAACCCGCGGCATGCTGCGTCCAGTCGGCGCAGGCTTCCAATCCGATCAATGCCCATGCCAGGTCGTGAGTATAGCCATAATATGGGCCGCTTATCAGATCCCAAAGTTTTATTAACGCAGGATCACGCAGCTTGCTCATATCGCCGATCCTGTCATATACTGAAGCATCGCCGCCGTTGCGATATTTGCGGAACACCTCGGCGAAATTGTGGCAATTAAAGGTATACCACATGGTGTCGGCCACCCGTTTCATCCGGGCCTTCTTTTCATCAATCCTGCAAAAATTCAAGCTGTCGGCGGTATACAATCCCAGTTTTTCGATATAATCGCTCCAGAGGTTTTCATTGATATTATATGCCATCACCTTTTGTATACGCTTTAAGCCGTCGATCAGCGTATATCGCGGCGCAGTTTTATCACCGATAATATAGAGGGTTTCAATATCGGCGTAAACGGGTGCGCTTTCCGGCCTTTGTTGGGCATTGGTAAAATTGGGGCAGATCAACAGGTCGGCATCATACCCGATAATTACACGATAGCGTCCTTCACCGGTTTTCACTTTTGCGATCACCGGTTTACCCGCGTCAATCGACGCGATGATTTCATCTTGAAACGCGGCAAAGTCGTTTAGTCTGCGATATCTGTATCCGGTAAAACCAAACAAAAAATCGATATTGTTCTCAGTATCGCCTTCATCCGGAACCACTTCACCGATCATCTTCTCCATTTCCGTACGCTCACCGTCAAATCGGCAGCGTAGTGAACTACGTCCGCACATCGTGTCGAACAAGAAAAAATAGCACTCCTGCCTTGAGATCGGAGTATTACCGCCTTGGCTGCAATGGCCGCAACTGTTGCAGGCTTTCCCTTTCATTTGCCGGCATTCATAATCGCTGCCGCCGGTTGCGATATTTTCCAAATACATATAAGTTGAGGCGAAACAATTAATAAAAGTCGTTCTGTTGAAACCGCTGAAGGGTACATTGAAAAGTAATTTACTTCTCATACGTTACGTTCCCTGCCTTTTGCTTTTAACGCGTCGCGGGTTACTTTTGCCAACTCGCATATTTGTGGTTCGTTAGAAAAATCCGTGACAATATAACTATTATTTTTAATACCTGTTTCTAATGTCATACCGTTTTTTATAATAAAGGCATCGCCGGCGGTTAGTTTATTTTGGCGATACCAATGCCTGCCACCGCTTATTGTTCTTCATATAGCCAAATGTTTCTTCATCCCTGAAACAAGCCAGCAAGTTATCGTACAGCTCCTTTTTAAATACGGTGCTCACATCCTTAAAATCCATATGTTCATATAAATTCGATTCTACAAAACCATTTATTTTATCAAGGCCGGCAATCATTTGTTCCATCGTTTCTATCGTTGTCTTTTCATCCTTTTCCGACGCAGCCAGGTCAAGGCTGCATGAAACCTTGTGGTATTCGCCCATTTCAAAAATATCAGCCAGTTCCTTTTCTTTCTCAATAAATTTATGAGCTTTTTCTCGGTTATTGTCACGCATGGCCAGGATGTATATGCTGTTCAATACCATATTTATAATCTGATAGCCGGAAAACAACAATTCTTCATAAGCTTTGTAAGCCTCTTTCACCCGATTTGTTTTACTGTAGATAAGGGCCTGTTTTCTTTTTCTTTCCGGATTCTGTTTTGAAAAATAAACCAGATAATCCTCCGCTTGCTCGTATTGTTCTTTTCTTAAATAATAATTAAACAAAGAATCGGCGGCGCCGGTTCTGATATTTTCATCTTTGCTGTTTAAAGCGCGAATATAATACGCGATTATACAACTGTCATATTTCTCCTGGCACGGAATATCTTTTGCCAGACGCCAGGCGTCATAAACCACAGCCATCTGCCATATCAGCTGCTCGCAATTTGGATATTGATCAATTTTGTTTCTTGCCCATTGAAAGGCGTCTTCATAAGATTCGCTCTTCAATTTAACCTGAGCTTCATGAACAAGTCCGTTTATTTCTTCTGCCGTAAGCTCCATTTGAAAGGACAATAAAGTATCCGGGGTGATGTCAAGTAATCTGGCAATAGGCGCCAATAACATAATATCCGGCTGAGAATTTCCGTTCTCCCACTTATTCACTGCCGGCGCCGTCACCCCAAGGCGATTGGCGATTTCTTCCTGGGTTAAGTTTTTTCTTTTTCGATAATCTCGTATTACTTCGCCG
>CAYRWC010000362.1:0-2915 GCA_964427795.1 uncultured Oscillospiraceae bacterium
TTCCATCCCACCCCGCCAATCAATCTTCGCCGCTACCATTCGTACATCCTTTCCTGCCTTTCTCAACCGTTTGCGATTCCCGCTCCCTCCGGCTTCCACCGCCCCGCCGCGATATCCTCACGCATTTTTTTCAATGCGTCGTTCGCCAGTATCTTTGCCATATCTTCGCTGATGCAGAGGGTCCGGATGTTCTCCATCCGCGTTTCCCCGACATACAGCTCCGCGACGTATGTTGCCTTCTTTCTCCCGCGTCCCATCCCGGTCTTCCTCCTTACGCTGTTTTGTTTTCTTCGCTGGTTTCCATCAACTTGTCGAGCGCCGCTTCCACCTTGATGCGCCGTTCCTCTGTCAGCTCTTCGGACATCCAGATAGAAAGCGTAGACGGCGCGATGCCGATCTCTGCCGCAATGTCCGCCATGTATACGCCCGCACCTGCAATTTTTAGGCGAAGCGTGCGGTTTGCCTTGTCTCTAACCATATTCTCACTTCCTTTTTTTGTTTCTTTTGTGTTTCGTTTGCGCAAAGTGAATTGACTTCGTTTGTTTTTGGCGGTATAATGATGTTGGGTTTGTATACATAGCCGCTTCCTTCGCGAGGAAGCGTGGATTGAAATAAACTCATGCTCTATCTCCTGCGTCCTCATGGGAAGTCGCTCCCTTCGCAGGGAGCGTGGATTGAAATGCGAGCAACGCCCGAACGTTTTCGGCGGTTGCGCGTCGCTCCCCTCGCGGGGAGCGTGAATTGAAATGCGCCGAAGATGTCAGATGGCAAAATCCTGATGCACTCCGTCGTTATTTCAACCTTCATCCCATCTAAAAAGATCGTAAGCGCGGTTTTGCTTTCCTCAATGGTTGCCATCCCTCTCACCTCCTTTCAAAAGGGGATTTCTTCATGTCAAACACAATATTAATTGAATTTTTTACAGACATTTCAGCCTTCAGTATTAACTCGCTGTTCAGTATGCGCGTTCCCGTACTGATCTGATATCTCGCCAACTTGTCCGTCCATCCCCCTCACCTCCTTTCCTTTTACTCCCGCTTGTCCTTTCATCTTCATAAGTTAGATTTGGAGGTATTCCTATGAGTGCTTATTTGGAAAACTATACAATAAAAGTTTGGTGTGAAGTGTATGCCACACCTTGCGAGCGCAATTTTTATCTCCGCTGTCTTCACTTCGACGGTCGTTCTTACTGTCAGATCGAGGGCTGCGATGAAGAACACGGTTCGCCCGTATGCGAGCATTGTAAAAACCGTATCGCTGAATTGTTCGCGGAAGACCCGAACAGGGACAGAAGCCAGTTATTTTACGTCTGATTACGTTCCATATACTCAAATGCATTAAGGATTCCGTTCTCCGTGCCCCGCTCGCTTAAGTGAGCGATAATCCCGTCCAGCTCCCGTATAGCCGTTCGTAACGCGCTTTCAAATCCTACGCGCCTGCGTGGATACTGCCTTGCCTCCGGGTTGTTAAGGTCGATTTGCGTATCCTCCGGCTTTGGCTGACTATCTCCGTCCTTCAAGCAATAGGAATATGCAAGTATTCCCGCAAGCGTTTGCCTTGCATATTCTAATTCGCCAATCCGTTGTTCTTGTCCGTCCATTCCCCTCACCTCCTTTCCTTTTCGTCTACGCTGTATTGAATTTGCTTCATGGATGTATTATACTTCTGATTATAGAAGTAGTCAAGTAAAATTGCTTCGTATTATAGAAGTTTGTAGGGGGTCACAAATCATGTATTCTAAATTTGTTGAATTATTACAATCCCGTAATGTTACCGTCTATCAAGTATCAAAAGCCACCGGTATTGCACAATCTGTTTTTTCTTCATGGAAAAGCGGTATTAGCACCCCACGCCTTGATAAAATTGAAAAGATTGCAGATTACTTCGGCGTAACTACCGATTACCTTCTCGGCCGAACTACCGATTGCAGTCCCGGAATAAAAGGAAACCCCGCCTCGGACGATGAATCGCCGCGAAGCGGGGTGGACGAACGCGTTATGTCCTTGCTTGACCAGATGACGGAGGATCAGAAACGTCAGTGGATTGATCTGCTAGAATCATTTCTGCGAGAGAAAGGCATTGATCCAGATACTCATCGGGAATGATCGCCAGTAACTCCATGATGCGTTGATCTGCGTCGCTGGACATACTGCTCTCCTTTCTTTCGGAAAGCCTTCCTCCTTATTTGATAATGACGTCCTGGTAATTATAACTCTTTATTCTTCCTTTTTCAACCATGCAATATTTTACATTAAGATGTCGTGTGAACCGGGGCGAATTGTATACCCACCATTTCCACCGCATGAGAATTAATCGCAGGTGTAACGTATATGCGAATCAGAACAATATCGTGTACATTGCTATTAATGGCTGTCCTCTTTTTTATTTTGCCATCAAGCAGTCTTGCTCATTCAGGGCGAACCGACGCTTCTGGCGGTCATTACGACAGTTCCTCAGGGTCTTATCATTATCACCATGGATATCCTGCGCACCAGCATAGCAATGGCGTATGTCCTTACAAGTTTGATGACAAAACAAACCATAATAACCCCTCCGGCACAACTGCATCGCCTCGCGCCACTTCTACGACAGCCTTTCCTAGGTCGTCCGCTTCTACCTCTGTTTCACACATATTTGATACAACAACCGAGCCGCCTGTGTTTGGCGCTAATAATTCACCCAAAACATCCAGCACAACAAGCTCATCTCGGGCACAAGGAACAACATCGTCTTCCGCTTCGGCTGCATCTGGCAAACAGCAACAGGAATCTTTCTCTTTTTTTTCGATTGTAGTTACTGTTGTTATCTGTTTAATGTTTGTCATACCCATATTGTGGAATATGTACTTATTCATTGATCACAAGTATTATGAGAGACGCAAAAGATTGGAATTTATAAAAATGTACTCTGGGAAA
>CAYRWC010000363.1:0-2914 GCA_964427795.1 uncultured Oscillospiraceae bacterium
TCCTTTCTTATGGTCGCTGGGGCTTTACCAAAGCTTGCACAGATCTTGAAGCGGCAGGCGGACTGGTCGATATTCTCTGCAGCGAAGATTATCAGAATCTGACTCAGTATGGTATTGAAGGCGAAACCTATGAAGTAAAAGACGGCAAAAAGGTACTGATGGATGTCGCCCTGAATGCCAACTGGGAGAAAGCCGCTGCTGCGGGAACCTCCATCGGCGATTCGCTGTGGGCCAACGGATCCATGTTCCCCAAACGCCGCTTCGTCGGTATGGAAGCAGAAATCAGCGTTGTTCCGGCGTATAAAGCCGACTACCAGAAAGCAGTCATCCAGTATCATCCGACCACGCCTCTGGGCACCGGCAACTATTATCCGGTTCCGACACAAGCACAAATCGACCGGAGACTGGAAATCATCACCGACCTGACAACCCGTTCTGAAGAATTGGCAACCCAGCTTATCCTTGGCCAGGCGTCGATGGATAAATGGGATACCTACATGCAGGAATTGAAGGATCTGGGCCTTGACGACCTGATCCAGATCAACCAAACCCTGTTGGATCGTTATCAGCAGAACAGCAAATAATCGATCCGATCCGGTGTTCGATTCGTTAATGACGTAAGATGCGAAACAGTAGTAAAGAAAGAGAAATCTGACTTTGCTACTGTTTCACGTCACAGAAAAGTGTATAATGAACACACTCAAGGGTCTCATGCAGCTACATTTTAAGAAGGACAGATGATGAGCCTCTAAATGTGTATGAAAATACAGGAGGATGCCCATTGATCCGCAACAAGTACTTTCTGATCAATCTGCTTTCGTATTTCCTGGTATTGTCTTTACCGCTTTTCACGTTTATTTATATTATTGCCGAACGGACCGAAGAGGCAAACCAAAATCTGATCGAAGTCGATCAGACTGCCGCCGTTAACGAAGCGTCGCGGGCGCTCGACCGCAAATTCGGCGAAATTGATGAAATCGGCTGGAAAATGTATCTCTCCAATTGGGGTACACGCTTGCGTTCCTCATCCGATATTTTATTCAATTACTTCGATATTGTTCATCGACAGGATATTTCCAACGAACTTCTAGGCTATCAATATATAACCAATGTAGCCGATCAGGTGACGCTTTTTGTACCTGACCGGCATTTGGTTGTCAACCAGAACGGCTGGTGGGACAGTGACGAATTCATGAATTACATGAGTATCGAAGGTGATGATGATCATCAGGTTTTTCTCGATGCCGTCCGCTCGCCCAAAGCTCTGCAATTGATGAATTTAAAAAATATGAATATCAGCGGATCGGCCGACAATGCTTTGGTCCTGATGAAAAGCATCGATAATCTGACGGAATCCAGGGCAACATTGGTTTTATTCATATCGGAATATAGTTTGAATTCTTTTATCAACAACACCAGTTCGGCGAAAGAATTAAAGGTCAATATCAATCTTGGCGAAGAACGGCTTTTTACCAATTTCGACCGGGCGGCGCTGGAACAGGATCATGATCATTGGCTGATCATGAATGTCCATTCCGCGACCTATGATTGGGATTATGAAATAGCATTGGAAAAAACCGCATATGTCAGCCTGTTTTCCCAGCCGATCATCTGGATCGTGATCGGTTTGCCGGTTTTTCTTTTAGCGTTGGCCATCGCCTATCTGGTCGCGTCGTGGAATTACAAACCGATCCGCCATGTTTTACAGCGATTAGGCGTGCCATATCCGGCGCATAAGCCGATAACATCCGAATTTAATACAATCATGGAATCCTTTGACCGGCTGGAGCAGGAAAAAGAGGATCTTGAACAGCAGACCAAGTCATATTCACAGGTTATCCGCAATAATATCCTGATCAACCTGTTGCAAGGCTATTTTGATCATGACCAGGTCCTGGTCACCCTGGAAACCTTTCAAATGCATTACCGCGCCGATCAGTATTTTACGGTTATGTATTTTCAATTCCAGAAAGCCGAATGGCTGACCGGCAAGGATGATTTCCCGCTGTTTTTATGTCTGAGAAATTGCCTGGGCAGGCAAGAGATTTCGTTTGAACTGTGCCGTTGCTTTAATAACCGGATTGTCGCCATCTTTTGTTCGGACGATATCATCGAGCATCAGGCGTTGGAGTCGATCGGCATCCAGTCGGCCAAAGAGATTTTCGACCAGTTCCAGATGGATGTCCAGTTCGCGGTCGGCAGTTTGGAGCAAGGGCTGGTCGGCATCAGCAAATCATACCAGGCGGCGCAGAAAAGTCAGGAAAATGTCGATCGCGGCGGCTTGAATCTGGTGATCGAAAAAGCCCGCTATTATTATCCGACAGACTGGGAAATCCAGCTGATCAATCATTTGAAAATCGGCAATGAACAGGCGGCCGTCAATCTGGTTAATGAGATCCGCAAAGAAAACAAGAAGCTCGGCTTATCGGCGCAGGATCACGACAAACTGATGTCGCTGCTCATGGAAACCATATCCCGCGTCCGGCATGAGCTGGGCCTGAATCCGGAGACGAACATACCGGCGGCAGAAACGCCGCTTGAAGAAGAAGGTATGATTGATCAGACGGAGCGGCAATGGCGGCATGTTTTCTGGAGGATCGCGGCTTTGAGTTCCCGTTCGGCCGATAATCGCGACTCGATATATAACGCCAATCTGGCAGAAAAACTAATCGACTATCTGAAAGAGCATTTTAATGACCCGTCGCTCTCCATGCAGACATTATCCGAACAATTCCATCTGTCGGCGGCTACTTTGTACCGGATTTTTAAAACCGCGGCAAAAATAAACTTCTACGATTGCTTGAGCCGCATCCGCATAGATCAAGCCAAGCGATATCTGGAAGAGGGCGGCTACACCAGCGCCAATGTGGCGAAAATGGTCGGCTACGAAAGCGTCCAGTCTTTTAACCGGGCT
>CAYRWC010000364.1:0-2907 GCA_964427795.1 uncultured Oscillospiraceae bacterium
GATGGAAGCGACGAATGGATCTATACGGATCCGCAATGGAAGTACGGATATGGCGCTATCACTTACAGCAATATTTTTATGGGCGAAACGTTTGACGCTTCTCAGATGAGACCGGATTGGTGCGCGGCAGAAGCGGTAAAATCGAATGCGGATGATTTGCAAGACGTGCGGATTCTCAGCGCGCCCTGTGAGAAGATGTCGCCTCAAACGCTGGAACCGGTTCGCAGTCAGGAGATCTATCCGGCTCTCTGTGTCGGCATGATTGCCGACGACTGCTACAGCGTGGATTTTGGACAGAATCTCGCCGGTGTTTGCCGTATCCGACTGCCGAGGAGTTTATGCCCCGGGCAGGTGATCGAGATTTCTCATATGGAATTTTTGGATGAGGACGGCAGGCTTTATTTGCCCAATCTGCGCAACGCCGCGTGTCTGGACCGCTATATAGCGTGCGGCGACGGTCGTGATCCGGAGTATTGGCAGCCGGCTTTTACCTACCACGGATTCCGCTATGCGGAAGTCAAAGGTTACGGCGCTTCCTTGTGTAAGGAGGATATCTGTGCGATCAGTGAATATACCGATATCGCGTCAGGTGGCAGCTTCCGCTGCGGCAGCGCGTTGATCAATGCGATTCAAAAGAACCTTCTGCAGACGGAAAAAGCCAATATCCACAGCATTTTGACTGATTGTCCGCAGCGAGACGAACGGATGGGCTGGATGAATGACGCGACCGTCCGATTTGAAGAAGTACCGTACAATTTTGATATCGGGCGCATCTTCCCGAAAATTGTACGCGACTTGTTGGATGTTCAGGCGGAGGATGGCAGCATTACCTGTACGGCTCCGTTTGCGTTTGGCAGCCGGCCGGCGGATCCGGTTTGTTCGTCATTTTTACTGGCTGGATGGGAAGCTTATCTCCATACGGGAAATTTGCAGATCCTGAAGGAAGGATATCCCGGTTTCTTGGCATGGAATCGTTTTTTGGAAAGCAAAAGCTGCGACGATATTGTGCAGTACAGCTACTATGGCGACTGGGCGGCGCCGGCTTATGCCTGTGAGGGTGAGGATGGTGCGGTTTCTTCGGAAACGCCAGGAATAGTCATGTCTACCGGATGTTACTACCTGAATGAATGCCTGCTGGCAAAAATGGCAGCTGCGCTTGGAGACGATTCACTATCGCGGATCCACACGGAAAAAGCGGAAAAAATCCGCGGCGCGTTTTTGCGGAAATGGTGGAATCCGGAGACAGGAATCGTTGCGACCGGATCGCAGGGGTGCCAGTCTTTTGCGCTGTGGCTGAAGATTCTGCCGGAGGAGGGCCGGGCGCTTGCCGCCAAGGTGCTGCATGATGATCTGGTACGGCGGAATTATCGATTTACAACCGGAAACCTTTGTACCCGTTACCTGATGGATGCTCTGGCGGAATATGGGTATCTCGAGGACGCCTGGCGGCTTTTAACCAGCGAAGAATATCCATCGTTTGGCTTTATGATTCAGCAGGAAGCGACAACGATTTGGGAACGGTTTGAGTTAAAAAAGAACAGCGGCATGAATTCGCATAATCATCCGATGTTCGGCGCGGTCGGGTATTGGTTTTATGCCTATCTGGCTGGAATTAAACCGCTGGCACCGGGATATGAACAGGTTCAGATCAAACCATATTTTCCGGAAAAACTGCTGTCGGCACAGGCAACCGTCGAAACGCCGCGCGGGGACATAACCGTACGGTGGGTGAAGCGTTATAGCGGCATTCATCTTTATGTGACGCTGCCTGCTGGCGTTACCGCGGCCGTTTCCGCACCGGACGGCGAGCATAGGGTCGGCGGCGGCTTTTATCATTGGAGTAAAGAATTATAAACGGGCGTTTGGCGAGATGGCGTCATGACCCTCGATGATTTGCACGGAAGGAGGTATACGGACTGTGAATCAGATATTGTTTAAAAACCGGCCGGCATTTCGCCAGTGGCTCACAGAAAATGCTCTTTCCGATGAAGGGATTTGGCTTATATTAAGCAAAAAGGACAGCCAGGAAACGATAAAAGGAAGCGAAGCGCTGGAAGAAGCCTTATGTTTTGGCTGGATTGACGGTCAAATGCAGAACGTCGATGAAAACACTTACCGTAAATACTTCAAACAGCGCAGCACAACAAGCCATTGGTCGGAAAAGAACAAAGGCCTTGTTGAATTATTGGAAGCGCGGGGTTTGATGACCGAATTAGGCAGAACGAAAGTAGAGCAGGCCAAGCAAAACGGATGCTGGAATTCACCGAAACCTGAACCGCTGACCGGCGAACAGCTGCAACAATTTACTGATCTGGTGAAAGTCAATGATGCCGCATATGCGAACTATATCATGATGTCGCCTTCGGTTCGCAGAACGTATGCCGCTTCCTACTTCCTCGGCGCCAAGACCGAAGAAGGAAAGCAAAAAAGATTGAACACCATTATCGAGCGACTCATTTTAAATTTAAACCCGATGGAGAGCATGAGCAAGAAAAAGTAGATGCCTTGATGATCAGCTGACAAATTCGGCAAAATGACTGGATTAATCCGGAAATTCAATGAAAAGCAAAACAGTCAGATTAAATTCATTGTACTTGATATACTCGCACGGCATCCAGATATCCAGCCATAATATAGAGAGTCCCGTCAGCTGCAACATACAGATTGTTTTGAATATAGACCGTATCTTTTAATAACTCATCCAGATGAATCATACTAACAGGTTCGCCGTTGGCCTTGCAGCGGCATATATATTTGTTTCCGCCAAACACGGCAAAAAGATCACCATTGCTGTTTTTCCCGATGGGCGCAGGTATAATATCGAGTTGTTCAATCGGGATTGTCCAATTTGTTTCGCCCCAAGAAATTTTTCTCTTATATTGATTTAAATATGTATCGCCAACCGTT
>CAYRWC010000365.1:0-2904 GCA_964427795.1 uncultured Oscillospiraceae bacterium
AGAAGACCCGGTTTATTGAGAATATGGCCGTCGATGGCAATCTTGCCGATATCATGAAGCAGACCGGCCATAACCAGCTCCTGAACCTCCTGCTCGTTCAAATCCATCGACCGGCCGATCAGCCCGCACAAATGGCTGACCCGCTGCGAATGCATTTCTTCGCTGGCGTGCGTTTCATACAAGGTCCGGGTTATCGCTTCGATCGCCCGGTTGCGGATGTCCGGGCTTTCGAAAAGCTTGCGCCGGTACATCCAGTCTTCCGCTTTTTTGCGGATATCGTCGATATTCTGCGCGCCGCTGGTCTTGGTTTCCCAGCCGAACGATATAGACAAAGGCACTGAGCCGACCCGGGTTTCCTGGCACAACGCGTTAATACGCTGAACGATTTTGTCTACTTCGCCGGCTTGTGTCTTCGGCAGCAGAATGACGAACTCATCCCCGCCGATACGCGCTATAATATCGTCATCACGGCAGCAGGATCGGATGACATCCGCGGCTTTACAGAGCAGACGATCGCCGAAATCATGGCCGAACGCGTCGTTCACCAATTTCAACCCGTTTAAGTCGCCCATCAGAATGGAAAGCGGGAGATTCCGCCGCGTATCACAGCGTTTCAATTCTTCTTCAAAGAACCGCCGGTTAAATAAGCCGGTCAGCGAATCGTGAAAGCTCAGATATTCGATACGGTCGAGCTTCTGCTTTTCTTCGGACACATCGCGGAAAGCCAGAACAACGCCATTCAGACTGCCGTCATGGTTGATAATCGGAGCCGCGTTATCGGCGATCGGCCGTTCCAGGCCGTCGCGGCTGACCAATAGCGTGTGGTTGTTCATCGAAACTGTCCGCATCGACATCATGACCTGTTGAACCGGATCCTCGCAAGGCTGCCGCGTTTTCTCGTCAATAATCCGGAAAACCTCCGCAAAAGGCCGGCCGATCGCCGATTCGCCCGGCCAGCCGGTCATCGTGCGGGCCACCTCGTTTATAACGGTCACCAGGCCGTTCCGGTCGGTTGCCAGGATGCCGTCGCCGATTGACAGCAGCGCAGTCCGGAAACGCTCCTTCTCATGAAACAACAGCTCATCGCTGCGCTTGCGGGCTACCGCCGTCCAGACGCTGCTCATCAGCAGATTAATGCTCAGGATGTCATTGACATCATAATCGCCCGGCTTATTCGCCATGCCGATAACCGCCACGACCTTGCTCTGATCGAAAACCGGCACGCTCAAAAGATTAAAAATCGCAACATGCCCTTCCGGCATCCCTTTTTTAATCGGGTTGGGCTTCTGAAAATCATTGATAACAACCGGCTGCTGCCGGCGGATCGCTTCGGTCCAGGCTCCGGTCTTGTTCATATCGAAAATGATCTGTTTATCGCGGACCTGACAATCCTTTAAGGCCGAAACCGACCAAGCATGCATGGTCAGGGTTTCAGTTGCCTCGTCATACAACGCAATATAACCGACCTGGCTGGCTGTAAAGCTAAGCGCCAGTTCCAGCGCCTGATTCAGATAATCGCTGATCCGCGGCAGATTGCTCTTTAATAAAGCCAACTGTTTTTCACTGCGGTCCAGGTTTCGGAGCAGCTCGCGTTCCGCCAGACGCTGTTCCGTGATATCGGTCCGCGAACCGACAATATAGGCCGGCTGGCCGTTTCTGATAATCGGCGTCAGCGTGGTCGCCCAGATTCTCCGGCCGTTCGGCATATTCAATTCTTCTTCATACTCGATCGCTTGTCCGCCCTGTACGCATCGGTCATACCACAAGCTGACCTGATTGCCCAATTCCGGTCCCAGAAGATCCAACGGCGTTCGCCCCGGCAAATCCCGGCGGCTGATTCCCAGTTTCTTTTCATAAGCCTGATTGATCCAGACATACCGGTACTCCCGCGCCGCGTTCACCCGGACCAGAAACATCGCGTCCTGCGTTCCGTTCAGAATAATCTCCTGATTGACCGCCCGCATGATATCCGGTTCTCCGGTCTCGATTTCCAGGCGTAATAAAATCAGATCATCCTGCAAACGCCGGCAGCCAATTTTTGCTTCATATCCGATTGTATCGATTTCGCCGAAGATATGCTCCGAGAACCAGACAGCCTGCCCGCCGCTGGTTTCATTCTCGTTCAGGCTTTCAAAAAGACGCGCCAACGTTTGGCCCAGTTCATTATAACGATCAAAAACATCGGCCAGCGACCGATTCCGCAGCGCCGATTTATCCGTATACGCCGGTTCCGCCGGCATTTTCTGTTGCATATCCGCAAACAAGACGCGGTAACGGACATGATTCAGCAAATTCAAAAAAGAAGGATTCAAATCGGCGATAACATACTGTTCCCATATCGGTCCAGTCGCCGGATCTGACATTATATACAAAGGCCTGACCAAGACATAGCCCTCGGGCGCTGTTTCAAAAAGTAAACAATCGCAATCAATCATCACTTGAATATCCTTTAATAAATTGCATTACAGCTATTAATATACTACTCGAAAGCATAATTATTAGCAATATTGCCTATAGAAAAAGCCCAAAAAAAAGCGCGTTCAGTAAGATAGCTGAACGCGCTTTATCCGCGAATTAAAGCTTGTCAGTTGAGCGGGCCGGCACATCGTCGGACCACAGCGTTCATCTGATCCAGCTTGCCGATCATGTCCTGAGCCAGGTGAATCTGGCTTCTGGCCCGATCCAGATTTTGGCCAGGCCGGTGAATCCGAAAATAACGGTCGTCCAGCAGATAATCGGCCAGAAAACGCGAGGCCAGTTCGATCGTAATCACGACCGCGCCCAAGGCCATACCTTCGATTTCCTTCTCGGTCAAAGAATCTCCCGCCGCAGTCATAAAGCCTTGGGTGAATGCCGTAAAATAATCCATATTCAGGCCGACCCGCGTCAGATCCGTTTCATCCT
>CAYRWC010000366.1:0-2884 GCA_964427795.1 uncultured Oscillospiraceae bacterium
GCCTATTATCTTCTGGCAGCCGGAAAACCCGGTATATTTGTTTTGCTGGCTTTAGGCGCCTGCTTTACAGGCGATCTGCTGCTCGCCCTGTCCGGGCGCAGCGGGTATTTTATAGCCGGTCTGCTGTTCTTTATGGCCGGCCATTATCTGTATGCCGTTCATCTGCTGCAGACAACCCGGTACCTGCAGGATCTTCCCGCATGGGGCTGCCTCTTGGCTTTGCCGTATCTTTTCTATCTGATCTGGCTGTATGTTCGGCTGCGCAAATCCATGGGGCCGATGCAACCTTGTTTCTGGCTGTATAGTCCGGCGATCTGCGGCATGAGCTTTCTCTGCCTGACCCGCGTCTTTTCTTACACGGGCGCTGCTTTCTGGCTGCCCTTGCTGGGTTCGGTCCTGTTTATTGTTTCGGACACCATGCTTTCCTTCCATCATTTTCGTCAACCGCTTAAGCATGCCGATTTAAAAATCATGTCGACTTACGGGCTGGCTCAGCTGCTTTTGATCCTTGGTTTTTCCAGTTGAAGATCCGATGATCTGCATCCGGCTAGGCGGCAGCTCTTTACCGCCGCTCTATATATACGATAAGATAAGATAAGAAATAAAACCGAACGATCAGGAGGGCCCTATGGCTAAAATAGTTGTCGAAGTTTGCGCCGGAACGTATTGTACGATGCTGGGCTCCATGGACATTATCGATGCGGTTGCTTCACTGACGGAAATCCGGCACGAGCATGATCCTGAGTGCGAGATCGAAGTGAAGGCGATTCCCTGTCAGAACCTTTGTGAACAGGGACGGCGCGCGCCGCTGGTGATTGTCAATGGAACGCCTGTTTTTCAGGCCGACAGCGAAACGGTCATGGCCATGATACTGGATCAGGCCAAATGCGGCGGCAGCCGGTGAGGTGAACTCCATGAGAGGAATTTTCACGCCCATCACAAAAATCCGGCGCCAGGTTTTCTCTGAGATCGCCCGTTTTGCTTACGAAAGGGATCTGACCGGTTCCGATTTCAGTTATTTTTATGAAAGCGCCTACCGCATCATTCCCGGCGAAGTGCCTCAGTACCGTGAAAGCGTCTTTAAAGAGAGAGCGATTATCCGCGAACGGATCCGCCTGGCGCTCGGTCTGGCCATGCGCCCGGCCGGGACGTATCAGGAATTTACCGACGGCATGGCCGCTTGCGCCGCCCAAAGCAAAAGCTTGCAGGAACCGCTCGTCAATATTATTCCTTTTGCCTGCGAAGCCTGTCCCACCGATCGTTTTCAAGTCAGCGACCAATGCCGCAAGTGCCTTGCCCATCCTTGCACTTCGGTCTGTCCGGTTAAAGCGATCACGCTGGGCAAGAATGCGGCGATAATCGATCAGAATAAATGCATCAAATGCGGACGCTGTGTCCAGGCTTGTCCATATCATGCCATTATCCGCGCCGGCCGGCCGTGCGCCGAAGCTTGCGGCGCCGATGCCATCGGCAGCGACGAATTGGGCCGGGCCAACATCGATCAGCAGAAATGCGTCGCTTGCGGCTTATGTATTGTCAGCTGCCCTTTTGCCGCCATTGCCGATAAATCGGAAATTTTCCAGTTGATTACGGCCATCCGCCAGGGTATCAAAGTTTTCGCCGAGCTTGCGCCTTCATTTGCCGGCCAATTCGGCCCCTTGGCCACGCCGGGGAAAATCGTCGCCGGTCTCAAAGCGCTTGGCATGTCGGATGTCATTGAAGTCGGCTGGGGCGCGGATATCGGTTCGCTGCATGAAGCCGACGAATATCTGGACCGTGTTCCGGACAAACAGCCGTTTCTCGGCACCAGCTGTTGTCCGGCCTGGGAATCCTTCGCCAGGAAGACACAGCCTGAATTGGCGGGATGCATCGCCAGTTCTCATACGCCGATGGTGGCTGCCGCCCAAAAGATAAAAGAAAAGAATCCAGATGCCCGGGTCGTTTTCATCGGCCCCTGCGTCGCCAAAAAACTGGAAGCCCTCGAAGATGATGTGCGGCCTTTCGTCGATTACGTCATAACGTTCGAAGAATTGATGGGCATGTTTTCCGCCCGGGCTATCGAGTTGAATGATTTGGCTGAAGATCCGTTCATAGCCCTGGCTTCCTGCGACGGCCGCCAATACGCCATTGCCGGCGGCGTAGCTCAGGCTGTAATCCATTGTGTCCGGCGCCGCAGCCCGGAGCGGGAAGTCCCTGTCTTAAAAGCCGACAATCTGCGTGATTGCCGGAAAATGCTGTTGCTCGCCAAAGCCGGCAAAACGCCGGCTCACCTTCTGGAGGGCATGGCCTGCCCCGGCGGCTGCGTCGGCGGACCGGGAACCCTGACCCCGGTCGCGCGTGCCGGCGCCGCGGTCCAGACTTTCGCGCAGACATCGCCTTATCCGACTGCCGGCGATAGTCCCGCCGCTCAATAAACATAACCGGACAGCCGCGATCAGGAACGGCGGCGCCGGAGATTGGATGCAACAACGACATGATCCATGTATGTTATTACGATAAAGACACTTTCGATTGCCGGCAATTTGAACACCTGGCCGATCTGTGCTGGCCGGTTGAGTCAAAAATCTGGATCGATTTTTCCGACAGTCCATCCGAAGAGGATACGCGTTGGTTATCGGAACAGCTTAG
This sequence comes from uncultured Oscillospiraceae bacterium, assembly GCA_964427795.1. Taxonomy (GTDB): domain Bacteria; phylum Bacillota; class Clostridia; order Saccharofermentanales; family UBA5734; genus JAYFQE01. Next base: position 2,629 of record CAYRWC010000366.1, read on the forward strand.
TTTGCACCCGTTGGCTATCAAGAGTCTTTTCGACGCTTCACGCCATTCGCGGCTGCAGGAATTTGCCCAGCAGATTTATCTGGGCACCTGGGCGCTTACGGACGGCGATCCCTTCTCGGCCAATGACGGCACGACGGCGCCGGACGGTCAGGCCGAATTGCAAGTCAAGCATCTGGGATTGGTTTTAGGCGGACGTTTTTTGGTATCCTCTCAGTCCGGGCCTCGTGCGGCGATGGAAGGCAGGCGGAGGCGGCTA
>CAYRWC010000367.1:0-2874 GCA_964427795.1 uncultured Oscillospiraceae bacterium
TGGAGACCTATCTGAAATGGAAACAACAGGTTGCGCAGATCATCAAAATTAAAAGCGCTGTCGTCGACCGCAACGTCGACCGTTTTAATCATTACAAATATCAGGGTACGGAAATCGGCTATGCGCTGGGTCTCAAGATCAGCCGCGATCAGGAAGTCTTGATCGGCGGGATCGAGCTGGACGGCTATAACACGGCCAATTACCGGCAAATGGTCGTCTACGAACATGACCAGTGGAAAATGCTGCTGCTTTTGACGGACCTCAAGGAAAAGACCGCCCAATATCAGGCGTTGCTGGATAAGCAAAAATGATCGCGGCAGGCAATAAGAGGTGATTGGCTGATGGGTGTTCTGATGAAATACCTGCTGCACGACATGCTCGTACAATATCGCCGAACCCTGCTGGTCCTGGTCACATTGTTGCTTTCGGCCGCCGCCATGCTGGCGGCAGTCGCTCTCTCCGATACGATGGTCGCATTGGGAACCAGTCAGTGGCGGGCTGAAAATGGTTATGCCGATATCCTGATCAGCGCCGCGCCGTCGGCCGGCAGCCGGTTCATCAATGAATTCAGCGCGGCATCGCTCACGCCGTATTATGAATGGATGGTGTTTCGGATTGCGTCGGCAGGAGAATTGGAAACGGCCAACGATGCTTTACCCGTAACTATTCTCGGCTATAATCTGAACGAACTAAGCCGGATGATACCGCTGCATTTTTTAAGCCAGACCGATTTATATCCCTTTGAAGGCCAGAAGGCCGTGATCAGCAGGAAGACGGCAATCGAGCAGGATCTGGCGGTCGGAGATATCCTGACGCTGCGCGTCAGCGGCAACCGGCATGACCTGGTGATAACCGCCATAGCGTACGCGGAGGGACCTTTTGCGGCGGAAAAGGATACGGCCGGCGTTCTGGTTCCCATCAGCAAAATGCAGGCTTGGCTTGGCGAATTGGGGCGAGTGGACAGTATCTATATTAAGCTCAATGATCCGCAGAGCAAAGGACGCGTTATTCGTTCTTTGTCGGACGCCTGCCCGAATTGCCGGGTCGCGGAAAGCTATAGTGAAGACAACATCCGACTGCAATCCAACCGTACGTCGGTTCCTTTCATTTTCATGTCCGTGTTGCTGTGTTTCATGGCCGTTTACGTCTTGTTCATCCTGTTTAAGGGTATCGTCGCTGGCCGCCTCCCCTTGATGGGCCTGTTCCGTGCCATCGGCGCCTATCGGCAAACAACCTGGCTGGTTCTGCTGACCGAAAGCCTGCTTTATGGTGTCATCGGCGGCCTTTTCAGCTGGCTGGCCGGTTACGGATTGTTGTGGATCATCATCCGGATTCTGAATAGCGGCCAGTCATATCAATATATACCACTGGTCGTCGGCCCGATCCAGTTGCTGCTGGCTATGGGCTGCGCCGTGGTTACCAGCCTCACGGGCGCTCTGGTTTGTCTGATATCTGAAGGACGCGCCGATATCTGCCGTCAGCTCCGCGGCGTCATGACGAACATACGGCAAAATCATCGGGCGGCAATAGCCGGGGGATTCCTGCTGGCTGTATCTCTGATGCCGATTATCTTCTGGCGCAGTGAACGGGGCCTGGCAGTGTATATCCTTTGTGTGCTGGGGTTATATGCCGGCGTGGCGTTGCTTTCGCCTGCTTTTTATTCTCGGTTATCCATCTGGATGACCCGGTTTTTCCGCCGCTGCGGCGGCCCGTGGCGGATCGCTTTGCTAAATTTGCGCGGCCGCAAGGATTTTGCCGCTTCGGCGACCATCATATCTATTATTGTCGCCACGACGATGGTCATCGCGGCCATATCTTACAGTGATCGGCAAGGTGTCGTCCAGTACAAAACCCGGATCCGGTATGGTCTGGAATTGACCATGAGCGGTCTGGATCGTCAGGTGGTCAATCTGGTGCGGCAAACCGGCGCCGTCGATGCGGTCTGTGCCAATTATTACTCCGGTTCGGTCGAGGTGGCCGGCCAGAGCATCGCTATTTACCGGGTACAGGGCGTGACGCCGGAGCATGGCGCTTTTATCGAATACAACTGGACCAGCCATGCCGAAAAACCGTTGCAGGAGTTGGAAAAAGGACGGAATATCCTGCTGACCCTTACTTTGCAGAATATTTACCATATTCGGGAAGGCGACAGCATCATCCTGAAAATATACGGCCGCGATGGCCGTTATCGCGAACGGGCCTATACGGTTATCGGCTTTTTTGACGACTGGCAAACCAAACTGGGCCGCTATGCGCTGATCTCCCAGGCAAATTTTCAGGAGGATTTTGCCGCGCGGGAATACGACAGCCTTTATGTCCGGGCCGAGGACGTCCATGCGGCCGCCGACGCTCTGACTACCGCGCTAAGCCGGCAGCAGCTGACAATCAGGCTTGTGGCGGACGAAATCGCGGAAACAGCCGCCGAGAGCGCCAAGATCGTCGGCGCGATGAGTTTTATATCCGGCTTGGCCATCGCCACCGGTATGCTGGGTATCCTGAATCTGACGCTCCTGTCTTTCATGAAGCGAAAACGGGAATTGGGCTTATATTATGCCATGGGACTGACCGCCGGCCAGATCTTTTCAATGATTCTGGCAGAACTGTTCTGGGCTGCTTTGTTTGGCGCCCTGGCCGGTTCGTTCCTGGGACTGATCGTTATGGCCGTCGCGCTGCCGCGCCTGATATTCGCCTTACAGATCGCCTTGCGCATCGATCTGTCGATCCAGGCTTTCTGGATCGCCGTATCGGTCGGCTTTCTGATTGCTTTGGCCGCGGCTGCGCTCAGTCTGCTGTTTTTGCGTCGGAATAATCCGATGGCCGGCTTGAGGCAGGAGGAGTAGAGATGGATCATATCATCTGCCGAAATTTAACGAA
>CAYRWC010000368.1:0-2866 GCA_964427795.1 uncultured Oscillospiraceae bacterium
TCATATAACCGATTCAGTCTCAGGACTTGACCGCACGGTTTCATGCGACACATCAATCAGCGCCTCGACACGGCCTTCACCAGGACTGGGGGCAACGGCCAAAGAAAAACCTGCGCCGGCATTTTCCTCGCCGGGATGGCCAATCGTGCTGACCGGTTTGGCTGGCCTTGGATTGGTTATCGTGCTGATTGTCTGGATAAAACGCAGATTTTAAGCATCTTGCCGTACTCGAAGCCGATAATCCGGCCAATCGGCTCAAACGCAGCGGTTTCAACGCGTTTGCTTTATCCGTCTTTTTGCCGTATAATAGGCTTTACTATTTTCGACGGGTGGAAGGAGACAGCATGCAGCGTCAGAATATGGCGTCCGGCAATCCGGATGTCAAACGGGCCGGCAAAGGCTGGCTCATGATCGCCAAATATCGCCGATTTTTTGTTATTATCGGCCTCATCGCAGCTCTTGCCGTGACCGGAACCGCCGGATATCGCTTAGGGCAAGACAAAACGGATCAGGTTCTGGCTTGGGACGACACGGCGGGCATTGCCGCTTTCGCCGGAGAACTTGCCGATGAAGAAGACCGCTGCGCCGCTATCGAGCAGATCAACGTTGAAAACGATCTGGCTCAGGAAAGAGAAAAAGCCGCCGAATTATCCAACTCGCTGGAACAGCAGCAGAACGCCATCGACCAGCAGCAGCAAGAAATGGACAACTTGCAGGAGACCATTCTCAAAGCCCTGATGGCCAATCTCTCGGATAATCTCATTTCCCGTTCCGGAACTTCGGTGACTGCCTATAGTCAGGAAGCAAAAAATCTGATTTCTTTATCTCGGAAGCTCACGGCCTTTGAAAAAACGCCCGAAGCTTCCGAAATTGATTTAGCGGAATATAAAAAGGCCATTGACAAACGCCTGCTGCGCCTGCCGACCTTGAAGCCGATCCCCGGAAAACTGGACGGATATGGCATGCGCATTCATCCGATCTACAAGCGCAGGCAATTCCATCCGGCCGTCGATATGGGCGCCCCGACAGGCACGCCCATCAAAGCCGCCGGTTCCGGCTATGTCGTTAAGGCAGGCTATGACAGTTCGGCCGGGCGTTACATCAAAATCGACCACGGCAATGGTTTTACGACCACTTACATGCACTGCAGCAAGCTGTACGTTTCAGCAGGCGAAAGTGTCGTTAAAGGCGATATCATCGGCGCTGTCGGCAGCACCGGCACATCTACGGCGCCGCATCTGCATTTTGAAATCCGTTATTATGACAATCCGGTCAATCCCAATCAGATGATCATGGAATGAATCCCCCGGTCATCTTCCGATTAATGAGAAAATAGGGAGGCATCAGCGTGGCTGTTGATCGAAAACCTTATGCTCCGCCGCCGCGCCGCCGGTCGAGCAGCGTTATAAAGAGAGAATATCATCGACGTTTGAAAGGCAAACCGACACACAGCAGCACTATGTTGTCTGTTCCGCACGCCATCGGCATAGCTCTCAGCCGGGTTCTTCTGCTGATCGTTCTGGTTCTGGTACTGGCCGGATTCACCTTAGGCGGCCTGGGCGGCGGCATGCTGGTCGGCTATATTACGACGGCTCAGCCCGTCGTCACCGAACAAATTAAAAACACCAACGAGACCTCGCGGGTTAAGGATGCTTCGGGCAATGATGTCGCCATTCTGACAGGCAGCCAGAATATCAACCGCGAATATATTTCATTCAGCACGGTTAAGTCGACTTATATTGACGAAGCCTTTAAAGCGATTGAGGACGAGCGGTTCGACGATCATTTCGGCATTGACCCCAAACGGATCGGCAGCGCCATTCTCAGCGCCTTGATGAACGGCGGTTCGGCCACGCACGGCGGATCGACCATTACCCAGCAGACTGTTAAATTGATTTCCGGCCAGGATCAGCGCTCGGCTCAGCGCAAGGTCCAGGAGTGGTACAATGCCATCCGTTTGGAGCAGCAAAAGAGCAAAGATCAGATCATGGAGCTGTATATCAATTTAGTGCCGATGGGCAACAGTTATGTCGGCATCCAATCGGCCGCCAGAGCTTATTTTGATAAGGACGCCAAAGATCTCAATTTGGTTGAATGCGCCTTTTTAGCCGGAATCCCCAACCGGCCGTCCACCTATAATCCGCTGACCGAGACCGGCCGGCGCAACGCCTTGCGCCGGATGCGCATTGTCCTGGGCAAGATGATGGAGCTGGGCAAGATCACCGCCAAGGAGTATCAAGCGGCGCTGGATACCGAGCTGCAATTCCGCAAAACGCCTTTGACGGTCTCGGCTACGCAAGTCAATTCTTATTTTGTCGATTACGCGATAGAAAAAGTTATTGACGATCTGGTCGAAAAGCGCGGTTACAGCAAGGAAATGGCTTCCATAGCCGTGTATAATTACGGCTTGACGATCGAAACCACCATGGATCAGAGCGTTCAGTCGCAGGTTGAACAGACCTTCAATACGCAGGAGCTTTTTGTTTCCGACCCGAATATCCTGATCGATTTGCCGGAAAAGCCGAACGGCAGCATTGTGGTTATCGAAAACGCCCCCAACGCAGGCCAGATCAAAGCGATTGTCGGCGGTTACGGCGAGAAAACGGGAAATTTCGTCTTGAATCGGGCGATCAGCTCTTACCGGCAGCCGGGTTCGAGTATCAAACCGCTGGCGGTGTACGGCCCGGCAGTCAATACCGGGAAGATTACGGCGGCATCGATCTTTACCGATCAGGAGATGCACCTTGACAAGTCCGACCCGACCAAGGTTTACCCGAAAAACAGCTATTCGAAACCGCCGTATAAAGGAAATCTCAGCGTCCGCGACGCGATCAAGTTTTCCAGCAACACCATTGCCGCTTATATC
>CAYRWC010000369.1:0-2837 GCA_964427795.1 uncultured Oscillospiraceae bacterium
GGTCTCCGTGGCGTTGGTGCCGGTGGTGTCCGTTGTCTGGGTGCCGGTGGTCTCCGTAGCCTGAGTGCCGGTGGTTTCCGTAGCTTGCGAGGTTTCTAAACTGGTGGAATCCGATGTCTCATGATCCGGCGTATAAGCGATCGTTATGTGGCTGATGCCGGTAACATTCAGCTGCTGCTGACCTTTCTTCGGCGTGTAAAGATGACCGTCAAAAGTCCAGTCGCCGGAATAGGTGTAAAGCAGAAAACCGTCGCCGCCTTTAACCATAAAATATTTGATTGCGATATTGGCGGATTGCCAATTCTTGATATAGCTCTTGCCATTCGCGTCAATACCCAACCAGACTCTCAGGATTTCTGTATTGTCCAGAGGATTGACGTAGAAAGTGAATAATTTTCCGATGGGTGTGTTATCGCCCGACAGGTAGCTTCCGTCATCATTATTATCCACCTTGAAAACGGAATAGCCGGTCACATATTGGGGCGTGTTGTCATGAACATATTGCGGTACGACACCCCGGTTGCTGACCGCATAGGCAAGAGGATAGCCGGGATCGGTTGTCGGGAAAGGCGGCGCTGTCCACGCGACCGCTATGCCGGCAAAAGTAAATATGATGAGTACCAGGATTGTGATGGTCAGGAATCTCTTTGATTTCTTCATAAAAACACCTCCAGATAACAAGCTCAATGTCAAATGACATTAAACCTTGTTGTTCTAGAGGCAAGTTCTCTGTTTTCAGCCTCGTTTTTCAGGATAAACGGGGTTAACCTTTATGAACCAAACGCTGATGAACACGATGTCATGTCAAAAGGACACTGTCGATATCATCTTGCTGGATCCATTGTACAACAGCTCTATCATAATTTGCAAGATCCATTCGGATCTTTCTATACGTTTTTTGATACAATTTTAAATTCTTTCGGGATAATCTTCTAATGTCCCCACTTGGCCAGCCAATCCGCCAGAGTCGCCGCATCGGCTTGAAAGGACTCGCGCGTCTCGTTTTGCACAAACTCGATCATGTAACAGCGCGGTTTTTTCTCATGATTTGGGGTTTCAATTTCCGGTATTGCCAGAAGCCGGGGCAGATAACGGAACCATTCGGCTTCCGCGGTTTTTAAGAGACAACTGGCGCCCTGGCCGGCAAAAACATGAACGTGCGACAAATAAGGCTGAGCAGCTTGCAAGGTTTCGAGATTGTCAAGGAAATCCAGTTCGTTCAACGGCTGCCAGAAGGTGTATATCGGATGTGGTTTTGTCAACGACGACAGCAGGCGGCTCGTTGCCGCCGGGCGATCGTTCAGCGTATTATTGTGGTACTCCAGCGAGACCATGATGCCGGACGCGGCGGCCATATCGCCGATCCTGGCCAGATCGTCGGCTGTCCGCTGCCAGGTTGCTTCATCAGCCGACCGCGAGGCGACATGATTAGCCCAAACACGGATATTATCGGCGCCCAGCGCTTCAGCGGTAGCCAAAACGCGCGCGAAATCCGGATTGGGTCTGTCGCCGTCTCTTTCATCCCGTTTTAAGCCGGCGTAATAATAGGATCCATATGTCGGGATCGCTATGCCGCGGATCCTTGTTTCTTGGCCGATTTTCGCCGCCCGGACCAGATCGCCGACCGGAACATGGATATCGCCGCCCCATTCGATCGCTTCCAGTCCCGCTTCGGAAACAAGATCCAGGATCTCCATGGGTTGCATAGAGCGAAATGTTACCGATACCAAACCTTTTTTAACATGATTAACCATACCAACCACCTCATTTTATTCATATTCGCTTTGGCTGGAGCTTCCGGCAAATAAATCCGGCAAGAAGCGCCTTTCATTGGCAAATATGATATGAGTATAACATACTTAATATGAATAGAATATTAAAATATCGATTGGCTCTTATAAACGGTGTTCCTCCGGCTCGTCCAGGATAAACGGCGGCCGGTTTCGGGTGGCGTCGAACATCCGCCAGAGGTATTCCCCCAGGATGCCCAACGAGAGCATAATAACGCCAAAAGACATCAGCAGCAGCATGAGCAGCGTCGTATAACCTTCAACGGTAACCCGGGATGTTATTTTGGCAACCAGCGCCGCAGCCATCCAAATCAAGGAACCAAGAAATGAGCAGATTCCGATGCCGGTAATAAATCGGATTGGAAAATAGGAAAATCCTAATAGCGAATCGATGAATAACTTGACTTTTTTACTGAATGTCCATCGTGATTTGCCGATGCGCCGTTTCTGTCTCTGATAAGGAACCGAACAGGTTTTAAAACCGCTCCAGAGAATCTGAGCCATGAGGGAGGTGTTCTTTTCATTCATGCCGGTCAGAATCCGGACTACCTGTTTGTCGATCAGGAAACAGTCAAAACCGCCCTTCGGCATATTGGGCAACGCCAATTTACGCATCATCAAAGTATAAATCGACGAAGCCGCCCGCTGGCGCCAGGGTTCGTCGCGGCCTTCCCGGACGGCCAGCACGACTTTATATCCGGCGCGATATCGGGCGAGCATTTCGAGTATTAACTCCGAAGGGTCCTGCAAATCGGCCGCTTTACGAATCGCGCAGGTCCCTGTGCAGCGTGACAGGCCGGCCAGGATAGCGGCATGCTCGCCAAAATTGCGGGATAGCTTAAGCGCCATGATATGTGGATCGATCAAAGCCAGCTGCTCCATGACTTCATAAGAACGATCTCCGGACCCGTCATCGACAAAAATCAATTCATAATCACAATCCAGGACGTCGAGCACTTTTGTTTTCATATCCGCATAGAGCGGCAGCAAATTGTCCTGATTGTAGTAAACCGGAACAATAATTGATAATTTTTCCATCATATTCCT
>CAYRWC010000370.1:0-2808 GCA_964427795.1 uncultured Oscillospiraceae bacterium
TATGTCGTTATGATTTTGAACAGCATTATGTTTATGGCGAATATTTTCCAGACCTTTATCCGCGCGAAGGCATCGGCTACGCGCATTCAGGAGGTGCTGGGCTGCGATCAGATTATTAAAGACGGCGCGGCGCCGCTTCCGCCGGTCCATGGGGAACTGGAATTTTGCCATGTCGGATTTGCCTACCCGAATTCCAGCGGGCGGGCGGTACTGGATGATATCAACCTGACGGTTCATCACGGAGAAACGCTGGCTGTACTCGGCGCGACAGGCAGCGGGAAATCATCGTTGGTTAACTTGATTCCGCGTTTTTATGACGCGACGAAAGGCAAGGTTCTTCTCGACGGCATGGACGTGAAGGATTATAACCTGACCCAGCTTCGCGACCGGATCGCTATCGTCCTGCAGAAAACCGAGTTGTATTCCCGCCCGATCGAAGCCAACATCCGCTGGGGCAGAAAAAACGCCTCGCCGTGGGAAATCAAGAAGGCAGCGGAGATTGCGCAGGCAGACGCGTTTATCTGCGGCACACCGAACGGGTATTATACGCAAGTTGCCGAGGGCGGACACTCGCTGTCCGGCGGTCAGAAGCAGCGCATTTCGATTGCGCGCGCCGTACTGAAGAACGCGGAAATCCTGATTTTTGACGATTCGACCAGCGCGCTGGACTTGCGGACAGAGGCTGATTTATATCAGACGCTGCGGGATGAATATCCACAGCTGACCAAAATCATCATAGCGCAGCGCATTGCTTCCGTCCGTGGAGCCGACCGCATTGCCGTTCTGGAAGGCGGAAGAATCGCGGCCTGCGGCACACACGACGAGCTGCTTGAATCCTCCGCTATTTATCAGGACATTTTTTATTCTCAATTAAAGAAAGAGTCAAAAAGCAATGGCAGAACAGAGTTTTGAGAAAATGCCCGCCGGCTTTGAATGCGGCTCGGCGAGCGAAGCAAAGTATCGTACGGCTGAATCGGAAAAAAAGCAGACAATGAATTTTGGCCGTCGTGGCGGTCCGGGTCACAACATGGGCCAGGTTGTGGAGAAGCCCAAACAAGCGCAGCAGACCATTTCCCGGCTGATCCGCTATTTCAGATATGAAAAAAAGCTTCTTGTCTTGCTGATTGCTTCAGTTCTGCTGGTCACCGTTGCTTCCTTATTTGCTCCGGCCATCCAAGGCAGCGCGATCGACTTGATCACACAACACCAATGGCCGGCGCTATACAGGCTGCTGGCCGTTCTGCTGGCCGTATATGGGGTGCTGGCCGGCTGCTCGCTGGCGCAGACCCTGTTGTCGGCGCATCTGAGTCAGCGGATCGTCCGGCGTATGCGGCACGATTTATTTGAGAAAATCAACCTGCTTTCCATCAAGTATCTGGACACCCATTCCAACGGCGATATCATGAGCCGGATGACGAATGATGTCGAAAATATTTCAAATACCGTTTCCCAAAGCCTCGGCTCGCTGGTTTCCGGTGTGCTGACCGTGATCGGCACGATCGCCATCATGTTCTATTATTGCTGGCAGCTGACCCTGATTACACTGCTGACCGTTGTGATAACGGTTGTCGTCACTAAAAAATTATCCAAGGTTATGCGCCGTGTATACCGAAAGCGGTCTCAGATTCTCGGCAAATTGAATGGCCATTCCGAGGAAATGATCACCGGCTATCAATCGGTCGTAGCTTATAATATGCAGCCGAATGTCATTGATGAATTTAATAAAACATCCGACGAACTGACTAAAGTTGGCATTCGCGCCGAAATTCTCGGCGGTTCCATGGGGCCGATCATGAATTGCATATCCAATATCGGATTTGTGATCGTCGCGGCGTTTGGCGGTTATTTTGCCCTGCAGGGATTGATTACCGTCGGCATCATCTCCGCTTTTATTATCTACGCGAGACAGTTCTCCCGGCCTGTCAACGAAATAGCGCAGCTGTACGGTTCTATGCAGACGGCGATCGCGGGGGCGGAGCGGGTCTTTGAATTGATCGACCAGCCCAATGAAGATAATAGCGGCACTTTGACCATGGAACAAATCAAGGGTGAGATTTCATTCCGGCACGTAAACTTCTCTTATTCACCGGATATGCAGGTCCTTTATGATTTTAATCTGGATATCAAACCGGGGCAGAAAATCGCGCTTGTCGGCGCGACGGGAAGCGGCAAGACGACGGTAGTTAATCTTCTGATGCGGTTTTATCAGGTCGACTCCGGTGAGATCCTGATTGATGATGTTGATATCCGTGATCTGAAGCGGGACGACCTCCGGCAAAACGCGGCCATTGTTTTGCAGGATACCGTTTTGTTTTCGGATACAATCGAAACGAACATTAAATATGCGAATCCCGAAACAACCGACGAGGAAATGATCCATGCGGCGGAGATGAGCAATTGCGTCTATTTTATCGAACGTCTGCCGGAACAATATCAGACCTTCCTCAAGCATGCCGGCGCCAATTTATCACAGGGACAACGCCAGCTGCTGGCTATCGCGCGAGCGGTGCTTGCCAACCCGAAAATATTGATTCTGGATGAAGCTACATCGTCGGTGGATACCAGAACCGAAAAAAATATCCAGGACGCTATGGTAAATTTAATGAAGAACCGCACGAGCCTGATTATCGCGCACCGTCTTTCCACCATTCAGGACGCCGATAAAATCGTCGTCATGGATCAGGGGCGTATTGCCGAAATCGGAAACCACGAAGAGCTTTTGGAAAAGAAAGGCCATTATTACAACTTGTATATGACCCAGTTTAAAGGAAACGAAATATAACCGGACTCTTGCGGGCATAAAGTGGA
>CAYRWC010000371.1:0-2805 GCA_964427795.1 uncultured Oscillospiraceae bacterium
GTGGGAAGTTACTAATGAAACGCTTATTCCCAAAACGGAAAACCACACGCTCTTCCACGAATATCCCGGTGCGGTGGAGTGGAGCTGGCAATTGGCTGAGCGCCGATTCCCCGGAAACCATCTGATCATCAATGAAGCGCCTTTTGTCTGGACTTCTTATGTTGCCGACAGAAGCTGGTATTTTATGCAGATACGGCATCTTTTAACATCCGGCGCACGGATAGATGCCATAGGATTGCAGTACCATATGTTTTTCGACGCTGAAACAATGGCTGAGAAATTCAGCTGTTTTCTTGATCCGGTTTACATTTACCGCGTATTGGATCTCTATGCTTCTTTTGGGCTACCTACACAGATAACTGAGATAACCGTTCCTACATTCGGCAGCAGCGACGCTGCCGAGCGGCTGCAGGCCGATATTCTTGAATTGCTTTACCGCGTTTGGTTCAGTCACGCCTCGATGGAAGCAATCATTTACTGGAACCTAATAGACGGTTACGCCTACGGCGCCGAATTGGGGGATATGGATGCCGGCGAGAATGTCCATCGCGGCGGTCTGCTGCACTTCGATCTCTCTGAAAAACTTTCCTTCGCAGTCCTCAGGCAGCTGTTACATCAGGAATGGCATACCTCTTTTGCAGGAATCACCACTGCCGACGGCTCGTTACACTTCCGTGGTTTCAAGGGGATCTATACTGCCGAGATAACATACGGCGGCAGACGTTTCACGAAAGAGTTTTCGCTTGCAGACGGCATGATGCGTCCATGTTTACAATATCACTTCCTGGTTGAAGCAGCATGGTTATAAGTCGTTTCAAATAAGATTTATTTGTGTCGCCTCGTACCATGACCATATGATGGCCATATCGACGATCTTGTTTTCATGATTATCATAACCGAATCATACGCACGCCGGCTAATGAACAAAAGGCCTCCAGTTCCTGGATCACATTGCCGTATCCGGCCATCCAGTGGTGGCCGCTCCCCTCCTCGGCGATGTTCTGAACAATATCCGTCACGCTGCGTTGAAAATGCACCTTCAGGGGATTCCCGGGGAATTCCATGCCGCAGGTCACCGCTTCGCCCACAATGGCCGAGAGCCGCAGCGTCCCTCGCCGGCCTACTAAATTGATCAGCGTGACCGTACCCGGACGCGCCGGGAAGAGCGTACACACGCCACAACCCGCCAACCTGACCGGCGCAAGCTGCACATCCTCTTTTGCCGCGGCTAGTGAAAAGGCTCCTGATCCGCAATGGGAGAATAAAATGGTATCCCCGTCAGGGTCGGGATACAGCAGGTCGGTATTGTGTACGGGCCCGCCGGTCAATTCGCTCAGCAATTTCATAGCCACCGTGCCCATAACATCGCCTTCGCAGCCACATACGATACCTTCACCAGAAAGCAAGGTATAACCCAGGCACACCTTGCCCATAAAATTCGGGTAACATTTCACGCAGATGCCATCCAGTCCATAATCGCCGATCAGTTTTTTCATCGCCAGATACAAACGCGCGGCATCCGCGCCTTGCGAGTCGGATGACAATACCTGTCCGGCGCAGGACTTGGCATTTTGCCAGACGAATGCCGCCGCTTCCGTTGTCACCGCGTCACAGGCGGCGGACAACTCGCTTTCATCCAGGTTGATGATGCGCGGGCCGACGCGCTGCTTAATCTCAAACTCGTCATACGCAATCTCGGTCATTCCCTTAACCCGACCGCCGATAGTACCGATACGCGCTTGTTTCATATGCCTGTAAAGAGAAGCCGCGCGCGCGGCGATAGCAACACGTTCGGCTGCTTTTTGATCATCTACACGGCCATATACAAAAAAATAAGGTTTATCCAATTCCTTCAAAACACTGCAAATCTGGTGCGTTCCGCACAGCGAACCGGTATGTACCGCAGGGAAGGCCCATAATATCACCGGAACATGGAGAAACTCGAGAAGATCCAACAGATAGTGATCTTCGCTCCAGGTGGCGACACAGACGCAGAGCGCGTCAAATCCGCCTTCTTTCAGGCGCTCGGCGGCTTGTTTCACGGCATCGTCGCTGTACAAGACACACCGCGTGTCGATCAGGTCAACTCCGAAGGATGGCAAGTGCGCCGCCGCTTCCTGCATCAGAATCGGCGTCTGGTCGAAGCCTATTTCAAATTTACCGGATAAACCCACAAGCGCAATTATCGGCTTCATACACAGACCTCCCATTCGCATATCGGTTTGGTGCGTATATTTTTGCCCACTCGCATATAAAGCAGCTGTTCGAAAAGCGTTGTTTGATCCATATTGTATTGGAGAATTCAAGTTCAAGATAACCGAACTATCTTATAAAGTCAATGACTCATGAAGGTCTTTTTCACGCTGTTTATAAGCGCATCTATATTTGACCGGATCGGCCAGTGCCGTATGTTGCATAATTCGTCTGCATATGTCGGCAACAATGCAGAACGCGTCGTCCGGAACTTCAATGCCGACATTTTTCTTTTCCAGCCGCGGCGTTTCACCGGACGGAATGATAACCTACGCTTCTGCCGAAATTTTTATTATACTGCCGGCTAACGTTCATATGACAAAACCGCCAGAAAAAGTTCAGAGCTTTGTTCCGACGGTTTCAACAGCTATCATTTCAAGGCGGTTAATCCATTGTTTGTGATTCAGGCGGATCAGCCTTTGACGGCGCCTTCCAAAATGCCACGCAGGTAATATTTAAGACAAGAACAGGTTATGACTAATAGCGGAATCGTGCCCAGGACAAAGGCTGCCGCCAGAAGACCCAGGTCAGAAGCGCCATTTCCTGCCGCAT
>CAYRWC010000372.1:0-2794 GCA_964427795.1 uncultured Oscillospiraceae bacterium
CGATTTGATAAAATACGCGCTATACATCTTCAGCACGCATGATGCGGTCAGGCTGAAGTGGCAGCAGCGGCTGGCGTACATCATGGTCGATGAATACCAGGATATCGACGAACTGCAATACCGCCTGATGAAGGTTTTATGCGATTATCACCGCAACCTGTTTATCGTCGGGGATCCCGATCAAACCATCTACACCTGGCGCGGCGCCAATGTGCGGTATATTCTGGATTTCGACAAGGAATTCCCGAACGCCCGCACCATCATGATGATGGCCAATTATCGGTCGACTCCGCAGATTATCGCCGCCGCCAACGCTCTGATTGCCAAGAACCGGCAGCGTGTAAAAAAGGATTTGCTGCCTGTGTTGCCGGATGGCGTCCCGGTCGTCTATCATCATGCCAAAACGGCGGAAGCTGAAGGCCGATGGATCGCCGGCCAGATCAAGCGGCTGGCGGGCGAAGGCGTAAAACTCGGCGATATGGCCATCCTGTACCGGGCGCATTATTTATCCCGGGCGTTGGAAGAGGTTTTCTTAAAAGAAGAACTGGCCTATACGCTATATAGCGGCATCCAGTTTTTCGGCCGGATGGAAATCAAGGACACCTTATCTTATCTGCGGCTGATCGCCTATAAAGACGACTTGTCGTTCATGCGGATAGCCAACGTGCCAAAACGCAATATCGGCGAGCGGCGCATGAAATTCCTGCAGGAATATGCCGCTCAAAATCATTGTTCTCTTTACAGCGCGCTCGAAAAGACTCTTGACAACGAAATTTTCAAGAATACGAAAGCGCGCCGCCTGATGGCTCTGGTCGAGCGCTTTGCCGGATCGTACCAGGATCTGCCCGTTTCGGAGCTGCTGAATGCGGTGCTTGAGCAAAGCGGCTACGAAATCCTGCTGCGGACAGAAGGCAGCCAGGAAAGGCTGGATAATCTGGCCGAACTGAAACAATCGGTTTATGAATATGAACAATCCTGCGGCGAAGAAAGCTCACTTGAAGATTATCTGGCCCATGTCGCGATGCTGACGAACACCGATGCCGTTACAGGCAAAAACGCCGTCAAGCTCATGACGGTCCATACCGCCAAAGGATTGGAATTTCCTTATGTCTTTCTCTGCGGCTTGGACGAGGGCGTTTTTCCGTCCAAGAAAACCTCCACGCCCGAAGGCATGGAGGAGGAACGGCGCCTGGCGTTCGTGGCGTTTACCCGGGCGGAAAAAGCGTTGTATCTTACCGATGCGGAAGGACGAAACCTGGACGGCTCCTTTCGTTTTCCCTCGCGGTTTATCCTCAATGTCGACCGGAACCTGTTGAATTATACAGATGAACTGGATGAAAGCCTCATCAATGAAACCCGCTGGCTGGTTTCCAGAAGTGAAACCGAGATCGGATCCAAGGCATCCGGGTTCCCTTTCCCGCCGGGCAGCCGGATCGTTCACCCGGTGTTCGGCGCCGGCGATGTCGTCGACATCGACCGTGATCAGAACGCCTATATCATCAAGTTCGACGCCCTGGAAACAACACGGAAGATCAGCGTCAACGCGAAGCTGGCTGCCGGA
Organism: uncultured Oscillospiraceae bacterium; assembly: GCA_964427795.1. Taxonomy (GTDB): domain Bacteria; phylum Bacillota; class Clostridia; order Saccharofermentanales; family UBA5734; genus JAYFQE01. Next base: position 1,562 of record CAYRWC010000372.1, read on the forward strand.
GACGATTGTGACAGGACCGAAATGTGATAAAATCATTACAGCATATCGATCGAAAACCTGCGCCGCGACCAGCTCGCACGTGGAGCAGGGCAGACGTTTAAAAAGCAGGTAAAGCAGAAAGTCAGGTGGCCATCTTGGAGCTTAAGGGTAAAATCATTGATTTCCTCGGCGACAGCATAACCGAAGGCGTCGGCGTGACCGACATGAACAATCGGTACGACCAGGTGATGCTTCAGACCTGCCGGCTCAAAGCCGTCTATAATTACGGCGTCAGCGGTTCGCGCTTCGCCCACCAAGCCAAACCCAGTGAAATTCCGCGCTTTGACCTATGCTTCTGCGGCCGCGCTTACGATATGAATCCGGACGCCGATATTATCGTCGTTTACGGCGGCATCAACGATTTCATTCACGGCGACGCATCGGTCGGCAGCAGCGGCGACCGCACGCCGGCCACCTTTTACGGTGCGGTTCATTTCTTGATGAACTTCCTGAAAACCAACTATCCGGGAAAAATGATCGTCTTCATGACGCCGGCCCATTGCAATTATATGGAGGAACTGAGCGACGCCAGAGTTTCCGACAACCCGAACAAGCGTGCCGACGCGCTGCCGCTCGTGGATTATATCAAGATTATCAAGGATACGGCCGGCATCTACCAGATCCCGGTCTTTGATCTATATGCCGATCTCGGCATTGATCCCAACAACCCGGCGGATTACGCGCAATACACCGCAGACGGGCTGCATTTCAACGACGCCGGCCATCATGTCCTGGCGGATAAGCTGAGCGCGTTTTTGCGAAGCTTGTAAAAAAGCGGAGGCGGGTATGGCATACGATGTTATGATAATCGGCGGAGGCCTTTCCGGTTTGACGGCAGCCAGCCTTCTGGCCAAACGGCAGTTAAAGGTTGCCGTCATCGACAAAAGTTATAATCCCGGCGGGTCCTGCGGCGTGTTCAAGCGCGGCGAAACGACATTCGACCAGGGCGCGGCGATGCTTTACGGCTTTGGCGAGAACGGTTTCAACGCTCACCGCTTTGTCTTCAACTGTCTCGAAGAACCCATTGACATCCTTCGCCACGACCTTCTGTACTGCATGAATTTCAAAGGCCGGCGGATACGCTTCTGGGCTGACGTCGACCAATTTACCGAAGAACTCTCAGAGATTTTTCCGGTTGAAAAAGAAAATATCCGCCGCTTCTACCACGATATGCTGGAAATGTACCGGCATGTC
>CAYRWC010000373.1:0-2784 GCA_964427795.1 uncultured Oscillospiraceae bacterium
TGTATGAGACAGTCTCTGAATTTACGCATCGGATATTTCGCTTCACGACCGTCAAGCACTTCTTTTATTTCCGTTGGTGTGAATGAATTGAGATAAATATCATCCGCAACACAGATTATGTCCTCGGCATGGTCCTTATAAGCGGTAAACTGATGAACTTGCTTTGTCTGCTCATATGTGAGGTGGAGATTAATATCACTTGTGCCGTCGTCAAAGTATAGGTAGCTCGCCATAACTGCACGAATACCCATCGTACGAAGTGCGCGTACACCGTACTTTGTCGCGCATCCCCAGTGCAAAGTAGTGACATCACGTGACAGAGTTTCTTCGCCGGCGAAGCGTACCGCTTCCTCGTATACACGCTTCATATCGTCACGAACTGTCTCATATGAAGCTTTTTCATATATTCTGTCCGGTAAATTTCTTGCCGCATGGAAAGCAAGCTTGAACCAATCGGAATTACCTATAAATTCATCCCTGAACTTGTCGGGCATATCTTTGAGCGAAAAACCGCCAAATTCAGGACAGTCATAGTAAATGTTCATATGAACCTTTGTGCTATATTTGTCGTGAACATCCTTGTAAAGCTTAAAATACGGGTCTTCAAATATGGATTTATAAATATGCTGATTTTTTGCAATATTCTGTAGACACCATACATTGTCATCAAGAGAGAGTCTGTATTTATTCTCGGCGTTTTTTAGCCAGTAGACAACAATCTTTTCTGTATCACCGGAATTGTTATCAGCAGCTTCAATTGTATTTCTGTAGCCGTCAAGAGCAATCTTTGCAGAATAGATTCCGTTATTTTCAAGAGCGGGAAATTTGTTTATTGTAATACATCTGTTTTTTTCGGCAGCTACTTCAACATTAACCATAAGCTGGTCGTTGACGACTGTACCGACAACGGAACAAAACATAGCGCCGTCAAAGAAATTTATAAATTTCATTATAATATCCTCCTGAAAATTACAGATTATCAAAATCGGCAACAAATGAAGGCGTGTAAAACTCGGCATTCTACGAGCTACTCGGCTGGTGTATTTCAATCTTGTCGGGTTAATTTTTTCTTCCTTTCTTGATGATTTCTTATATAGAAAAACGGCTGGTATTGATTTTAATATTATTATACTATATTGTCAAAACAACAACAATATACAACAATGATATGACGGTGTCAAGTTGGGTTCTGGTGCAAAAACTTCATCTTCAATAGGTGATATCGGACCGGCTTGATGCTTGTGCAACATATGCCTGACCTCGATACCTGATTGCCGGCAATTCCGGCATTCAACCATTGGTTGAGCGCCGGTTATGCCTGATTCAACAGCCCGGTTATCGATTTTACTTGGGAATCATGATACTTTTATCTCAGAAAAACAACGAGGAGATGATTGTGTGGATAACCAGATTATTGTGTCTGCCTTAAGCGGCAAGATTGCCGAGTTGCGCAAAAAAGCGGGTATGACCCAGGAACAATTAGCAGATAAGCTGGGCTTGAGTTTTCAGGCGGTCAGCAAATGGGAAAACGGCCAGTCCTGTCCGGATATTCTGTTGCTGCCTGAACTCAGCAAGATATTCGGCGTCAGTATCGATGCTTTGTTTGGTCTGGAAACGCCTTCCGCACCTCCCGCGGAACAGCCGGCGGCCAACTTGCCCTGGCCTGACGACCAAACGCTTCGTCTGGTTCTATATCAAGGACATCAACTCTTAAAAAATGAAGACGGCAGACATGAAAAATTGCATTTCATTTACGATGGAGCGGCATTGAATGTCACCAGCCAGTGTTCGATCACTTGCGATACAATCGAACATGATGCTACGGCAGGTTGCAACCTGACTTGCGGGGACATCGGCGGCAGCTGCTCGGCCAATGGAACCGTCAATTGCGGGGACATCAACGGCGGCTGCTCGGCCGGCGGGGCGGTCAATTGCGGAGACATCGGCGGCAATTGTCAGGCCGGAGGTTCGGTTGATTGCGGGGATATCGGCGGCGATTGCACAGCCGGCGGTTCGGTTGATTGCGGAGACATCGGCGGTTCCGTTCTAAATGGCAACAATCGCCATTGATTGAAAAGATGAGAGCAGCATGTTAGTATTAATTTAAATCATATCAACGACGCCTGATCTCCGAACAGCCCGGCGGCCGCCATGACGCAACCGAGGGATGTGTTTGCGGATCAGGCAGATGATCGGCAGATGCATTTCAGGAATTGGCAACCAAACTTGAAGAATAGCGTAAGCATAATTTTTTGCGGCGTTGTTTTGCTTGACGGGCAAGATATCGGGGAGGTATTGCCATGTATGACCATTTTCTTTCGCCTGGGAAAATTGGAAGCCTGACTTTAAAGAACCGCTCGATTTTTCCGCCTATGGGATCCGGTTATGTAACGATTGACGAATATCCTAAAGAACAGCTGATTGACTATCATGTCCGCCGCGTTCAGGGCGGCTGCGCCATGAATATCGTCGAAATATCGACGGTTCATCAGACGACGAAATCACCGGGGATTCTGGGCATTTATGATGACAAATTCATTCCCGGACTGGCAAAATTAGCTCATGCGATCAAGGACGCCGGCGGCATTGCCTGCATTCAGCTCTGGCACGGCGGCCGGCAGACCTCGGGCAAGCCTTTTGGCGGCAAACCCTGCGCTCCATCGGCCATAACCTGTGCTTTTATTGGGGAAGAACCGCATGCCATGACGATTGAAGAAATCAAGACGGTGATCGGCGCTTATGGCGATGCGGCCATCCGTGCTAAAAAAGCCGGTTTTGATGCCG
>CAYRWC010000374.1:0-2748 GCA_964427795.1 uncultured Oscillospiraceae bacterium
CTGTTCAGCCGGGAATATGATTTCATCGAGTTTCTTCCCGTTCCGGGGATCATAAACGCAGATCCGGCTGCCGCCCCAGTGGGCTACCCAAAGACGCCCGTCGGCATCGATCGTCATACCGTCCGGAACGCCCTCATTCTCGGCGGTCCGCACCACGGTCCGCTTATTGGTCGGGACAGCATCGGCCGGATTGTAGTCGAAAGCCCAAACTTCACGGCAGGGCGAATCAATATAATAAACAGTCTTGTGATCCGGCGACCAGGCCAGGCCGTTGGAAATAGACACGCCGCTTAGCAAGCGTTTTACCGTCCGGTCGCCGTCCAGCCGGTAAAGCGATCCTGATGGGCGCAGCCCGTCAAGGCTCATGGTGCCGGCCCAGAATCGGCCGTCCGGATCACATTTACCGTCATTAAACCGGTTGCCGGTTTCCCGGTCGGTTTGCCAGATTGCTTCAATCCGGGCAGCTGCGAAGTCGACCCGATAAAAGCCGTCTGCCAAGGCTGCCACCAGCGATCCGTCGCGACATAAAGCGACGGCTCCGACCATATGGGGCGTCGAGATCTGTTCGTCGAGGCCGTTCGCCGGATCGAAGCGATGGATGCGGCAGCCTTTAATATCCACCCAATAAAGACATTGTGTTTGCTCATCCCAGACAGGGCCTTCGCCGATAATCGCCTTGGCGTCAACCAGCATTTCAATGTCCATCCGGCAATCCTCCCTTATTTACACGCGTTTCTTTCTCCGCAGCAGGCTCCTGCCTGATTAGATGCCGATGGCATCGGAAACCCAGGATGATTTGTAACCCGCTGCTGTAATCCATTCCAGGGTATCCAGAATCCGTTCGCGGAAATCCGGCAGGTAATTCATATAATCCGGATAAAAATACTGCTCGTGAATCATGACTTCCATGAAGCCGGCCGTATGAGGATTGCGGCAGGCTTGTTCCAAATCGGGAATGATGCCGGATTTTGGTCCGATATTCATCACGCGTTTGATATGGCCGAAAGTCATGCCGGATTCATGATCCGTCCAAAAATCACGGCCGGCCATGTGTTCATTTTGCTGTTCATTTAAATAATAGGAAACGATCCATTGGCCGTCGAGTTTCTGAAAATAACCCATCAGGCAGCGCAGCCCGCAATCGTGCAAGGCCCGGCCGCCCTCCCGGTTCAACTCGCCCCAATGGACGGTTGTTGTCGGCGCCAGTTCTTCATAACCGGCGAACCGGTGCAGCTGTTCCGCAATCCGCTCATAATCGCGCCTGACCGTCTCATATGAGGCAAATTGGTATGGTTTATCCGGAAACTCCTGTTCGGCATGGAACTGCATCTTCAGCCAGGAAGACACTTCCTTGAATTCGTTCTTGTATTTTAACGGCATCATGGAAAGATCAAACCCATCTTCCTGATAAAAGACATTGAGATGAACTTTCGCCTGATAGCGTTCATGAGCTTCCTGATAAACACGCAGATAAGCATTATCGAATATTGAAGAATAACGATCGGCGTTCCGGGCCAGATCCTTCAGAAAATGGATATTGTCATCTACGGAAACACGAAATTTACCAGTCGAATTTTTCAGCCAGTAGACCCGGATTTGCTGTTGCCCGCCGTTTTGCATCCGGGCCGTCAAGGTATTGTCCCGGCCGGTCAAAGCGACCTTCGCCTGAAAAGCGGCGCCATCGAAAACTGCCGGGCAGCCATTGACGGTTATCGCGGCTTCCTTCGGCGCCGAAACGCGAACCGTGATTTCCAGCGCTTCATCCGTTTCCCGGCCGTCGTTGGCATTAAGCATGTCTCCGTCAAGGGGAAAAATAAACGTTAATGATCCATTCATCGGAATTCCTCCTCCAGATAATTGGCTTGATCCCATATTACCACTCTTTTAATCGGCAAACTGCTCCTTAAATTGTTCGATTGACAAAAAGATGAGCATGCCTTATATTCAAATTGTTTATACAATAAATAAATAAATAAGGCAAGACCTTATAGGTTTATTCCAATCAATCGAATCTCTTGAAATCCATAACAAAAAGGAGGCCTGACGATGAACCAAAACACCATTCCCGTCCTGAAGAAAGGCGTTGCTTATCACGGCAACCGCATTCTACGTCATGTTGAGGAGGACATGCGCGACATCATCGAGCACAATTTTAACCTGGTCGTCCACATGTTTTCCCATAACGACTGGGATCGCCACAAGCACATTATGAAGGAAATATTCGACATCACAACCGGATACGGTTTGGATTTTTGGGTTGACAACTGGGGACTGGGCGGGCCTCCAGGTGATAAATCCCACTTTTTGTCCTATCATCCGGACTGCCATCAGATCTATTCCGACGGCAGCGTCGATCCGACGCGCGTTTGCCTGAACAGCCCGGAATTCCGCGCTTTCACAAAAGAATGGATCGACGTCGTCGAGGAAGCCGGCGGCAAGAGCATTTTCTGGGATGAGCCGCACCTGGCCGCCAAGACCATGGATCAGGATAAACCGGTTATCTGGTCCTGCCGCTGCCCCCGCTGCCAGAAGTTGTTCGCCGAACAGTATTCTATGGCGATGCCGGAAACCTTTACTCCTGAGGTTGCCGCCTTCCGCGTCTGGTCTGTGGTGGATTATTTCCGCGAAGTAACCGAGTACAGCAAAGCAAAAAACATGGAAAATATCGTTTGCGTCATGCTGGGCGCTTCACATGGCATCAATCTGGATACGCTCGATCAGATTGCCAGCCTCAAATCGCTGGACAAC
>CAYRWC010000375.1:0-2734 GCA_964427795.1 uncultured Oscillospiraceae bacterium
ACCGCGAAACGGGCTTATTTCGACCAGATCAGCAGAATCCCTTTCCTGCAGCGCTTCATGCTGCCGGATCAATTTCAGCAGTTATTAGTGGAAGGTCAACAGCAATATGCGGCGCAATCCGGAGGTTTTGAACGGGATATCTGGATGGCGGTCCGGTTTTCGACGACGGTGGCTTGCGCTATCCTGCGGACTTGTCTGGCTTTGGACGCTAAAACAGCGATCCCGGCCGCCGCTCCGGTCACTTGCATCTGATAACGTCGTGTGTCAGAATGATAAAGGCCGGATAGTCATGCAAAATACAGCGTGCCACCGGTATTGCCGGTAACGGCTGACAGGATCTGCGACGATTGGGGCGATGGAAAAGTGACAATACGATTACCCATCGATTTTTCAGCCGGACGGCCGACGGGCCGGTTTAGCTGCCGGACGGCGGAAATGGCAGGCCGCTTGCGGCTGCTTCTGCTCTTGCCGCTCGGTCTCATGCCTTTGGCCGGACTTCTTTTAGCGATTGGCGACAGCCTGAGTCGTTGGTCATGGCCTTTCGCCGATGTGTTGATTCAAACGGGGACTGTTTTGCTGGAGCAATTCCCATTTATGGCGGCAATCGCCATCGCTGCCGGGCTGACTGCCGAAAAGCCCGTTCTGGCGGCTTTTTCCGCGGCCGTGTCTTATCCTATCTTAAACCGGGCCGGCGTTTCGGTTGTCAACTGGTTGGCAGCGGGTAAAAATTGGCAGGTTTCCTTTGATTTTGGTTTATTAGCCGGTCTGGCAGTCGGATTTCTGGCAGCCGGCATCTGCAAAATCGGTTCCCGGCGGCTGCTCACCGGCCGGCAGCGTTTTCTTGCGAATCCTTATCTGGCGCCGGCACTGTCCGCTTTGCTGGTTATGGTTGTCGGAGCTGCCGGCGGTTTTGTCTGGTACGGCCTGCAATCCTTACTCCTGCGGCTGGCCGGCTGGATTCCGGACGGCGGCGCCGGAGGTTTATTTATCTACGGTTTCCTGAACCGCCTACTTATGCCTTTAGGATTGCAGCGCGGCATGAATCAGGCACTTTGGTTTCAATATGGCCAATATACGACCCAAAACGGTTTGCTGGTCGAAGGCGATTTAGCACGCTTTCTGGCCGGCGATCCGACAGCCGGACGGATGACCGCCGGCTTTTATCCGATAATGCTGGCGGTGATTCCGGCGATAGCCGCCGCCGTTTGGGCTGCCGGCCGGAAAGAGAAAAAAAGCGGACTGTGTCTGTTTTTGTCTGCTGCAGCCATAGCGTCTCTTTGGGGCGGCATATCGGAACCGGTTGATTATTTGATTTTGCTGATATCACCTGTACTCTATATATTTTATGCCCTGATTTGCGGCCTTTCCATGCTGTTATGCGCTCAATTGCGGATTTTACAGGGCTTTTCATTTTCCGCGGGCCTGAATGATTATTTATCTAACTGGTCGCAAGCGACCAGACCTGGCTGGATACTGGCTGTGGGATTGGTGCTTGCGGTATTGGCTTTTATTGTTTTTTATATTGCCGTCAGACGGTTCCATTGCCCGGTACCGGATTTCCCGGATATGCCCGGTCTGTTCGGATTGCCTGCCGATTCCGGAAAAACGGCGCCGGCTCCTGCGGAACCGAAGAATCAGGCCGGACACGATTCATGAACCGCCGGCTGCTGATATGGCTTTTTATCGGTGTCGTCCTGCTGGCTGCCGGATTGTGGCGGAACGAACCCCTGTTCGTTTGGCAAAGGGCGGTCCAGATCTGTTTGGGGTGCATCGGCCTTGGTTAAGCCGGGCAGACAAAAAATCAGGCGGAAAGCCGTGCAGATTATGGCTCTGTTGCTGGGCAACGCCAATTGGCCCGGTTTTGTAAACGGCTCGCTTTATCAGGGATCACTGAAAAATCTATGTTTGCCGGGCTTGAACTGCTATTCTTGCCCGGGCGCTTTGGGCGCTTGTCCTCTGGGGTCGCTGCAGAACGGTTTGGCCGATCCCTTTATGCGCATTCCTTTTTATGTTTTGGGCTTTCTGATCTTGACGGGCAGTATTATGGGCCGTTTCGTATGCGGCTGGCTTTGTCCGTTCGGTCTGATCCAGGAGGCGCTGCATGGGATCCCCAGCCGTAAATTCAGGCCGGATCCGGCTCTGCGCTTGCAGAAAGGCTTATTGCAGATCAAATATGCCGTTCTGGCTGTTTTTATTATCTTGATACCGGTAGCCGGCCTTTATCTCCAGGGTTATGGCAGTCCGGCGTTTTGCAGCTATTTATGTCCGTCCGGGACGTTGATGGCCGGTATCCCCCTGCTCCTGGCCAATGCCGAATTGCGGCCGCTGGCCGGCTGGCTCTTCAGCTGGAAAATGATTGTTTTGATTGGCTTCTTGACCGGATCGGTTTTCCTTTTTCGGCCTTTTTGCCGATATTTCTGCCCGTTGGGCGCTCTGTACGGTTTGTTTAACCGGATCAGTCTTTACCGCGTCAGCGTCGATCAAAGCCGTTGCGACGAATGCGGCATCTGCAGCCGGCAATGTCCTGTATCGCTGCCGGTCACGCAGAATGCCAACAGCCCCGAATGCATCCGCTGCGGCGCCTGCGCGGCCGTATGTCCAAAACAGGCTGTCCGCTGCGGATTTTCGATTGGAAAGCAGCCCGGCGTAAAAGACGGTGGCCGTCATGCGTAAGCTATTGTCTTATCTGCGCCCTTACCGGCGGCATCTGGTGATCGGCCCTGCTTTCAAATTG
>CAYRWC010000376.1:0-2733 GCA_964427795.1 uncultured Oscillospiraceae bacterium
CCGAAAGCTGTTCCCGGGCGTCGATCAGTTTGATTAACAGAGGAAATTTGCCCGGATCGCGATCGGCAGGCACGCTGCCCAACAATGAGCGGCCAAAGGTGCGGACGGCATCCGGCAGGCTTGTCCCGGCCAGAGGACCGTTGGCGATAACCGACACGCCGTTGTGATGAGCGGAAATTTCCCAGCTTTCGGCAACAATTCCGGTCAACGGCAATATTTTCCCCAATGACGCCAAAGTGCGGCCTCCCCAAAGATAGTCCTTATAAATCGGTCTGAATCGTAAAGGGTACAGCATGAAGCACCTCCGTATGAATCACAAGCAGCTGCCCGGTTTCCATGTCTGCTGTAAAACTGAGTTAGCTATATTATAGCGCGTCGTCTCTGCTCTGCAAAGCCGGTGCATATCCCGGGACAAAGTATTACGAAGGCTTTCAAGGCGGCCGGCGGTCAATCATTTGTAAGGAGCGTGGCATCCCGCCGGATTGGCATTGTATGATCCGGTTCAATTTGGCATAATATCATAAGGATTGTTATATAAAATGCCGTACAGGCATTGATAACAAGGAGATCAATATGCAGGTGAAGTGCGGCGCCGACTTGATCCGGGTCGAACGGATCAGCCGGGCAATAGCCAGGATAGGCGCACCGTTTTTATATCGGATCTGGACGCCCGAAGAATTGAATGATTGTCTGCCCGCGGATTATGTTCAGGGCGGATCGCTGCCGGAACCGGCCGCCGAGTCGCTGGCCGCGCGTTTTGCCGCCAAAGAGGCGGTTGCTAAAGCTTTAGGGACGGGCATCGGGCCGATGGGTGTCGGCTGGACGGATATCAGTGTCTGCAGAGCGGCATGGAGCAGAGCACCTGAAGTCTGCTTGACAGGTGCCGCCTTGAACCGTTATAAGAACCTGGGCGGTGAATCGATCAGCATCAGTCTGACTCACGACGGACCGCTGGCCATGGCCTTTTGCGTCCTGCTGCATCAATCCGGCGAAGCGGCCGGAGCATCTGAAGAATACACTGGAATGAGGCCCTGAGATCATGAAAGAACCTTATTATTCAACGCGTCAGGAAAAAGGGCGGCCAACCGGGAAACATCAAAAGCCACAAGGCTATGTGCCGCCGAAAACTGTGGACAATCATTGGAATTTTTATAAAAAGGGCATCTATATTGCCAAACCGGGCAGCGGACTGCCGGGTTGGTTTCTGCCTTTACTGGCTTTGCTGTTGATTGTGGTGCTGGTTTTTTGGGCTGCGCCGTCGGCCATCGCCCGCTGGCAGTCCCGGCAGCAGACCGCGCAAAGCAATGATGCCAATACGGTCAAAATGATTTATGATCAGAATACGCGCATCGTTATTCGTTCGGTGGCCGATGTATTTGAAAAGCCGGATCTGAAAGCGGTGCGTCTGACCCAGGCGTTGTACAACGAGCCGGTTGCGCTGCGCGAGGAAGCTTGTCCGTATGGTTTCGCGGCCGTTAGGCTGGAAGACGGAACCGAAGGTTATATGATGACCAAAGATTTAACGGAAGACCGCACATCGGCAGAGCCGGCTTTATATACCCATAAGCTGGTGATCGCTTCGGCTGCCAAGCGAGTCATGTCGCACGCCACGCAGGGGACGATGCTGGCGGAAGTTATGATGGGAACGGTGCTGTACGCCGATTATCGCGGAGACGGGATTTCACGCGTCCGGCTGCCGGACGGGTCCGAAGGCTGGATCAGCGATGAGGGTGTGATCGTCCTGCCGATCGGCGGACAGATCGAAGTGCCGGCGAATGGCGCCCGTTATTTTTGCAGCAGCGCCCTGACCTTCAAACAGGTGACCGTTTTAACCAACGGGCAGTCGGTACGCGGCATTTCAACGACCGGCATTGTCCGTTTGGCTGCTGCCGTCAATGGAATGACAGTTCCCCGGACGCTGACCGGCCTCAGTTCCAGCGGCCGGGCACTGACGCTGACCACGCAGGAGGAAACCGGGTTGGTTGATTTGAGCCAGCTGCAAGCCGGCGATTTGATTTTTCTGGCCGATGCCGCGCAGCCGGACCAGATCGGCGATCTGGCCATCTATACGGACACCAACCAAATCCTGTATGCCCGGCCGATGCATTCCTCGATTCAATTGCTGGATTTAACTCAGAATGTCGATTTATGGAAAAGAATCATTCAGGTGCGCCGGCTTTTCTGATGAAAAAAGAGCCGTTCAGCGGCAGATCCGATCTGCTCTGAAAACAGCTCCCTTTTTGCGAAACAATCCCGTGCAGCGACAAAACTGTCGTCAACGCGGCATCAGGCCCTCTTGACCGCGTTGGAACGGAGGCACCTGGTGCAGACATGCATCGTTGTGGGCGTTCCATCAATCATAACCCGTACATTACGGACATTAGGCTTCTGTCGAATTAAAGCTCTTCTGGAAACCTGCGAACGGGTGATGCTGATTTTTCTGCCGAAAAACATATCCTTCTGGCAGATATCACACTTCGCCATCTTGTACACCTCCTTGCGTTTTGTTGCTAAACGCGCAGATGAAATATTATCATAAAGGAAGGGAAAAAGCAAGGGAAACAGCCATTATTACCGCAAAAACTTTAGGGCGTCTTTAGGGTGTTTCAAGGTTGTCAGGATGTGATCTTGACCTGGCCGTCATTGGCCGTCTGATCACTGGTCCGCCGGATCACGCCGTTTTCATCCTGCCCCAGTATAAGACCGTGGCTGATGGCGTGGGTGGGGCATACT
>CAYRWC010000377.1:0-2732 GCA_964427795.1 uncultured Oscillospiraceae bacterium
GCATGAGCTTAACCTCGTCTTCCATCCGGCAGGCTACCGGGACAGGAACACCGCCCACCAGATTGACACACGCCTTGTATGCCACAAAAGACGGTTCCGGAATAATGACCTCGTCGCCCGGATTAATCACGGCACGGACGCATAAATCGATGGCTTCGCTGCCGCCGACGGTGACGACAATATCGGTCCGCGGCTGATAGGAGAGCGCAAAACGCTCCAGCATATAGCGGCCGATGGCTTCGCGCAGTTCAAGGAAACCCGGGTTGGGCGAATAATGGGTGTTGCCCTGCTCTAACGAATAGATACCGGCTTCCCGGATGCTCCAAGGTGTGACAAAATCCGGCTCGCCGATGGACAAGGAGATAACCTGCCCTTTCATCTCATTGGCCAGATCGAAAAATCTACGGATTGCGGACGGCGGAATCGCTTTGGCCGACTCGGACAGAAAGCGTTCCAGGTTCATAAAACCACCGCCTCCCGGTGATCATCATCGCGGACGGCAAATTCTGTTCCGTTCATTTTATATTTTTTCAAAATAAAATGGGTGCTGGTCGACACAACCGAATCCAAAGGAGCGATTTTCTCGGAAACAAACATCGCCACTTCCTTTAAGGTCGCGTCTTCGATAATCACCATCATATCAAAGCCGCCGGACATCAGATAGCAGGACTGAACCTGCGGATAACGGTAAATCCGCTGGGCTATGCGGTCAAAACCCTGGTCGCGCTGTGGTGTGACCCGTACTTCTATCAAAGCGGTAACCGGTGCGGCGGTCGTTTTCTCCCAATTGATCAAAGCGCCGTAACCAAGAATGACTTTATTCTGTTCCAGATCATCGATTGCCTTTTCCACTTCTCCGGCCGGCAATCCAAGCATGACGGCAATATCCGCCGCCGACAGACGCGCATTGCGTTCCAGCAAACTGAGAATTTCCTCATTCTTACCCATTATTTTATCCTTTCCTGGTTAATCCTGCTCTAGGCGGATTTCATGATGGTCATCATTAAACATCGGGCCCTAATGTGCTGAAAACCAGACTGAGCGCATCAGCCTGGTTTTCAGTCGTTCAACAAAAAGCCATTCAGATGCGGGCTACGCCTGAATCTCTTGCTGCTTTTGCTACTGCGGCGGCGACGGCTTTACCGACCCGGTCGTCAAAAGGCGACGGGATAACATATTCGGGATTCAGCTCGTCTGCAGAAATCAAATCCGCTATGGCATAGGCGGCGGCCAGTTTCATCTGGTCATTGATATCGCTGGCGCGCACATCCAGGGCGCCGCGGAAAATGCCCGGGAAAGCCAGAACATTATTCACCTGGTTCGGAAAATCCGACCGGCCGGTCGCGATGACGGCCGCGCCGCCGGCTTTAGCCTGATCCGGCATGATTTCCGGCGTAGGATTGGCGCAGGCAAAGATAATCGGATTCGGAGCCATGGTTTTGACCATTTCGACAGTAACCGAATTCGGCGCGGAAACGCCGATAAACACATCGGCGCCGACAATGACGTCGGACAGAGAACCCTTCTTCATTTTCCGGTTGGTCAAAGCGGCCATTTCGGTTTTAGCGGCATTCAGGCCGGGACGGCCTTCGTATATGGCGCCGCTCCGGTCGCAAAGCACGACGTCCGACAAGCCGCAGACCATCAGCAGCTTGACAATAGCGGTCGCAGCCGCGCCGGCGCCGTTGACAACAACGCTGACGTCTTTCAATTCTTTATGGACGATTCGCAATCCGTTGATTAAACCGGCCAAAGTCACAACCGCCGTGCCATGCTGATCGTCATGGAATATCGGGATATCGCAGCAAGCCTTCAGTTTGCGTTCGATTTCGAAGCAGCGGGGCGCCGAGATGTCTTCCAGGTTGACGCCGCCGAAGCTTCCGGCGAGCAAGCGAACGGTATTGACGATATCGTCGACTTCTTTGGACCGGATGCAGAGCGGGAAAGCGTCAACGCCGCCAAAAGACTTAAAGAGCACGCATTTGCCTTCCATAACCGGCATGCCGGCTTCAGGACCAATGTCACCCAAGCCCAGAACAGCGGTTCCGTCCGTCACAACGGCCACCATATTCCAGCGCCGGGTATAAACATAAGACAAATCAACGTTTTTCGATATTTCCAGACAGGGTTCGGCAACGCCGGGCGTGTAGGCTATCGACAGATCCTCGCGTGTGGCAACCGGCGCGCGGGATATAACTTCGATTTTACCCTTCCAATCAACGTGCTTTTGCAATGCTATTTCTTTTTTATCAGCCATGTTTCTTCCTCCTTCAGAATCAGAGCACCCATACGAGTTTTCTTCCGCTCTGTTTACATCTGCTCATTTGGTTTAGATGGTATCACATCTGGTACTTTTTTTACAAGAAAAAGATATAAAATTCCCATCATGCGTCCTTGCATGAAAGCGCGGATGACGGTAAAAAAACTCGCCAACGCATAATATAGGATATCATAGCCGGATATCAGGTTCAAAATGATGTTTTGCGGTATCGTCACAGCCAGAGACAACAAAACGACCTCAACCAGAATAATTAGTTTTTTATGCCGGGTCATTTCATAACTGTAACGGATCGATTCCGGAAGCGGCCGATTTTCCAGCGCCAGATCAAGCGGTAAAAAATACATCATGAACAAAAAGACAATTAAAGGAATAAATGCAAAACAGGCCGACATTAATGCCGGCAGCAGCCAACCGACCATGCAAACGCCCACCCAGCGCTGCCAGCCGATCA
>CAYRWC010000378.1:0-2703 GCA_964427795.1 uncultured Oscillospiraceae bacterium
TACACTCTTTCCCTACACGACGCTCTCCGATTTAGATCGGGCGGATGTGCTGAACATGCTCCAGCATTATATTATCTATAACACGCGGCTGGGCATTCCGATCCTGATTCAGGAAGATGCTCCACATGGCCATATGGCGCTGGATGGAACATTGTTTCCCACCAACATCGGCATCGGTTCGACCTGGAATCCGCGGCTTTACTGTGAAGTCATGGCCTGCGTGGCCGCCGAAGTGGCGGCATCCGGCGCCAAAGCGGCTATGATATCATGTCTGGACATTTTACAAGATCCGCGCTGGGGGCGTTCGGAGGAATGCTTTGGCGAGGATCCGTTTCTTTCGGCTTGTTTTGCGGCGGCGCTTGTCCGCGGAGCGCAAGGCTTGAATCCGGAAGATATATGCCGGCAGGACAAGATCATCTCCATTGTCAAACATTTTTGCGGGCAGGGAGCCGCGCTGGGCGGACATAACGGAAAGATCGCCAATATCGGCGAGCGGGAACTGCATGAAATCCACCTACCGCCGATGCAGGCGGCCGTTAAAGCCGGTACACGGGCCTGTCTTGCGGCTTATAACGAAATAGACGGCATACAGTGCCATACAAACAAAAAATTACTGACGACAATACTTCGTGAACGATGGGGATACAAAGGCCTCATTATTTCCGACGGCGGCGCCGTGGACCAACTGGCCGCTATGTTTGGCGGCCTTGAAAACGCGGTGGCCGCCGCGATTAATGCCGGACTTGAAATAAATCTCTGGAACGCGGCATACGAGCATCTGGAAGATGCGGTGACACATGGCAAGGTTAAACCTGAAACCATTGATCAGGCTGTACGGCGAATACTCATGGCGAAATTTGAGACCGGTTTGTTTGATCGGCCGTTTACTCAGCCTGAGCTGGCCGGGCAGGTTGTTGGATGTTCTGTTTTCAGGGCGATTAATTACAGAGCGGCGTGTGAATGCCCGGTGCTGCTTAAAAACGAGCAGCGTCTTCTGCCGCTCAGCAAATCGGTACGCAGTCTTGCTATAATCGGCCCAAACGCGGACAATTTCTACAACCAACTGGGCGATTATACCGCTCCGCAGCGCGACGGTGGTATGACCGTCCTGAAGAGCATCCGCCGAAAGCTGCCGGAAACAGAGATTCTCTTTGCCCAGGGCTGTGCCGTCAGAAATCCTTCTAAAGACGGATTCCCGCAGGCGATTGAAGCAGCCCGGAAATCCGAGCTCACGATTCTTGTTCTTGGCGGCAGCAGCACCCGCGGCTTTTCCGGACAATATGCCGCAAACGGCGCCGCCATTGTGCCGGAAAACCCGGAACGGCCTCTGGAGATGGATTGCGGCGAAGGTCTGGATGTCGCCGATCTTGAGCTGGGCGGCGTACAGCTGGATCTGGCAAAAGAGATCATCGCACTTGGCAAACCGGTCGCCGCTGTGCTTATACAGGGACGTCCGCACGCTATCCCCTGGCTTGCCGAGCATTGCCCGGCTATCCTCTGCGGTTGGTACCCGGGCCAGGAAGGCGGCGCGGCGCTTGCGGACATCCTGTTCGGCGATGTCAATCCGAGCGGAAAGCTGACTGTTTCGATTCCGCGTTCTTCGGGACAATTGCCGGTTTATTATAACCATAAACCGTACAACGATTATGTCGATATGAAATCGTCGCCTTTATATCCGTTTGGTTTTGGTCTCAGCTATACCCGGTTTGCCTATAACAATTTGCGGCTTGATCAGCCGCAAATGTCGGCAGCTGAGATCAGGCAGGGGAAAAAAGCCGTTATAACGGCGGACATTAAAAACATCGGAGCGGTTGCCGGAGCCGAAACCGTTCAACTCTATATCCACGACTGCGAATCCTGCGTATCACGTAGAGTCAGGGAGCTGAAGGGTTTCGAAAAAATAACGCTGCAGCCTGGCGAAACAAAAACCGTTGTATTTACGCTTGGTTTAGAAGAATTAGGCATATGGAACGAAGATATGACATTGGTCCTTGAACCGGGCATCGTACAAATTTTTGTCGGCTCAAGCAGCGTCGATACCGCGCAAGTCGACTTGATCATCGAAGACCGGTTATCATAAACAAGCGACATCATGAGCGGACATGATATAATGCTGTTCATGAAGCAGTCTGATACGACGATAAGGAGCGATAACCGGTGAGTTTATGCATGTATTGTCATAAAGAAATTGAAACTTCTCATCCTGCGGTGGTCGGAAAGGAAAAAACTCAGATCAACTGTTGTTCGGCTGAATGCGTCAATAAGTCGGAAGAATTTATTCTATTTGCCGATCGGCACAAATTACATTTTATATTGTTGATGGTTGCTGCCATGGTTGTATTTTTAACCGGGGCCATCCTGTTAAGCACCGAAAAGACGGTTGGAAGCGTTTTATTTAGTATCGGCTTTGGTTTGCTGGGTTTTGATATTCTGCTCTTTCCTTTCGCGACGCCCCAGACCTTTGATATGTTAGGCATAAAAAAGTCGGTGAATATGGCGCGGGTTATTGGCTTGATTATTCTTGGAGGCAGCTTGCTGATAGCGCTTGCGATGCTCTTATGTTAACGGATGACAGATGTCTTGTTCTTAGTATGTTCGCTGTGTTCGGCGCTGCGTCAGATCGTATCGCCTTAGGAAGCGATCCGGTTTCAGACCATGCTGTATATAATCCAGCAGCAGTTCCGCACAGGCGCGGCTGTCGCT
>CAYRWC010000379.1:0-2676 GCA_964427795.1 uncultured Oscillospiraceae bacterium
TGCGTCAGCACGTTTTCCGGCATGTGCGTGACCAGACCGGATGTAAAAAGCAAAGCCGCCGATTCGCCGACGATACGACCCATGGACAGGACGATTGCGGTTAAAACGCCCGGCATGGCACAGGGCAGGATCATATTGAAAACAACCCGCAGCTTGCCGGAACCCAAAGCCAGCGCGCCTTCTTTATATTGTTTGGGCACGGCTTTAAGCGATTCCTCCGTTGTCCGGATCATCGTCGGCAGAACCATGATGGCCAGCGTCAAAGCGCCGGCCAGAATGGAATAACTGAGGTGCAAGAAGCTGACAAACAAGGCGAAGCCAAACAAGCCGTAAAGAATCGAAGGTATGCCGGCCAGCGTTTCCGTGGCAAAGCGGATGGCCCGCACGATTTTTCCCTGCCGGGCATACTGGGTTAAATAGATCGCTGTTCCCAGCCCGATCGGCGTGGCGATCAGCAGAGTCAGGAAAACCAGATAAAAGGTGTTGATGATCATCGGCAGAATGCCTTTTTGGTCTGTGCTTTCGAAATAAGGTTCGGACAAAAAGCGCCAGGTTATGTGCGGCACCCCGTTGATCAGGATATAGCCGAGAATCAGGAAAAGAATGCCGACCGTCAGCAGGGCGCTCAGCCACAGGCAGACCAGCAGGATCGTGTCCATCAGACGTTTGGGCCGGCGGTACAGGCTACTCGTTGCCATCTTCCATTTGCACCCCCTTGCGCGATATCCAGTTGAAGCTCAGATTGACAAGCATGATAAACAGATACAAAACCAGACCGATGCCAAACAATGCCTGCCGGTGCAAGCCGCTGGAATAATTCATCTCCTGGGCTATGCCGACGGTCAGCGGTTTGACCGCATTAAATAATCCCGGCAGATTGGCAACATTTCCGGCAACCATGATCACCGCCATAGTCTCGCCGATTGCTCTGCCGATGCCTAAAATAACGCCGGACAGAATCGAAGAACGGGCGGCCGGAACCAGCACTTTGAATATCGTTTCGATGCGTGTCGCGCCGACAGCCAGCGACGCTTCCATATAGGCTTCCGGCACCGCGCGCAATCCCGTTTCCGCCGTGCTGACGATAGTCGGCAGAATCATGATCGCCAGAATAAGAATTGCCGACAGCAGCGTGGCGCCGGTCGGTATGTTGAAGACGCGCTGCACCAGAGGAACCAGCATCTGCAGGCCGAAAAAGCCGTATATAACGGAAGGAATACCCGCCAGCAGCTCCACAGCCGGCCGGACCAATCTCGAGATCCAGCGCGGAGCAATTTTCGCCAGGAAGATCGCCGTCATCAAGGCTATCGGCACGCCTAACAGAATAGATCCGCCGGTCGTCGCCAGCGTAGCCAGAATCATATTGAAAATGCCGTATTGCGGATGAACCGAATCGGTCGGTTTCCAGACCGTGCCCAAAAAGAAATCGGCCGGGCCGATTTGCAAAATAGCCGGCAAGCCGGCAATGACCATATACAGCGTGATCAATCCGACCGAAGCCACGGATATAGCCGCGCTGGCCAGAAAGACGGCACGGGCCAGCTGTTCACCGTTTTCGCTCCATAAGATCAGAACAGCCGCCGTACACGGCAGAAGCAGATACAGCCATAAAAGGCCTGCCGCATCAACGCCGACAATTTCGTATCCTTGCGCGGTCAGGACAGAAGCCAGATCTGGTCCGGCCAGGCGGGCCAGGAGAGAAGCAGCTCCGGCCAGAGCGGCGATATAGGCGGCCCAACGGGCTTTTTTCATCAGGATAAGTCCGGCTGCAGCCGCCGATCCCGCAATCATAATGACAACCGCGGTACGCAGCAAAAAAGGATAGCCGGTTATCTGCCCCTCATAGGACAAGGATGATAAAACAACCTGCAAGCCATTGGGGCGATAGATCCGATTATTGATTTGTATCCGGAAAAACGGCAAAATCAGGGCAAAAAGCCCTGATAAAACCGCCAGCAAGAGAGCCAGTCCTTTCATGATCTTTTTCATCGGTTCAACCCACTTTTACAAAGCCTTTTTTGGCAACCATCGCCTGGCCTTCATCACTGAGAATGAAGGTCATAAACGCCTTGACCAGATCCGATTCGTTTCCTTTTGTCAGGCAGAGGAAGGGGCGCTGCAGTTTGTAGCTCTTGTCGAGAACCGTTGTCTCGCTGGGTTTGACGTCGTCTATGGTCAGGGCTGCGATGCTCTGGTCAACCTTGCCGAGCGACATATAGCCGATCGCGTTGGCATTGCCGGCCACCGTGCTTTTGACGATACCGGTTTCATTAACTTCCTGACTGGCCACGCATTGATTGGCAATACCGAGGATCTCTTCAAAACCGTCGCGGGTTCCGGAGCCGCTTTCACGTAAAATAACGACAATCGGAGCGTCCGTTCCGCCGACATCCTTCCAGTTGGTAATCTTGCCGGTGAAAATATCTTTGATTTGTTGTGATGTCAGAGCCGTAACTTTGTTGGCCGGATTGACGACCACGGCAATGCCGTCATAGGCAACGACATAAGAAGTCAAGCCCAGTTTCTTCTCGTCATCTTTCAGTGCCCGTGATGAATTGCCGATTTCTGAAACGCCGTCGCCGACATTCTTGACACCGGTACTCGAACCGCCGCCCTGAATTTCTACTGCAACATCGGGATTAACCGTAGAAAACGCTTCGCCGAGAGCCTGCATCA
>CAYRWC010000380.1:0-2675 GCA_964427795.1 uncultured Oscillospiraceae bacterium
TATACGCTGCTGCAGGATTTGTCTCTGATCGACAGCGGCAATTTCGACTATACTCATCTGGCCGGCATCGCTTTGCTGCTGGCCCTGCTGCTGAGCGTAACCATTTTTTATATCAGCCATTATGAAAAAGAAACCATCAGCACTTACAGCGACCGGATTGCCCTGGTCATGATCATGCTGATTCCGCTGCTGATCTCGGCCTATATCACGCGTCAGGCGCCACTGGCGCCGCCGGTTTATTTCGCGGCAGTTCTGATAGCCGCGTATTTCGGTTTCCGGGCCTCTATCATCCTGTCCTTATGTTTGAGCGCTCTGATCCTGCCGATGACCAATTTCAACCCGATGTTTCTGGCTGTGGCCATGATCGGCAGCCTGGTTGCCGCGTTGTTCGCCAGAGGCATCATCCGCAAAGACAATTATGCTTTCATTATACTGGCCACCGCCGGGGCGAATATCCTGACGGCTCTGTCGTATAGTCTGCTGCAGAAAGACAGTTGGAGCGATATCACGATCAATTGCGCCTATACGGCGATCAGCGGTTCTTTGTCGGTCATAGCCGCCATCGGCATCATGCCGCTTTTTGAGATGATGTTCAACGCCGTTTCGCCCTTGCGCCTGATCGAACTGTCGCAGCCGGGGCATCCTTTGCTGCGCCGTCTCTTTGTCGAAGCGCCAGGTAGTTCGCAGCATAGCATGATGGTTGCCAACCTGGCCGATTCGGCGGCGGCGGCAATTGGCGCCAACGCCTTGCTGGCTCGGGTCGGCGCTTATTACCATGATATCGGCAAGCTGGAGAATCCGCTTATGTTTACCGAAAATCAGGAGGGCGAGAATCCGCACGATTATCTGTCTCCGACACAAAGCGCGGAGATTATTCTCGGGCATCCGGACGCCGGCGTCCGGATCGGCCGGCGCTACCGTCTGCCGCCGGCGATCCTGCGGATGATTCACGAGCATCACGGATCGACGTCGCAGTATTATTTTTATCGTAAAGCTCAAAAGCTGGCTGAAACCGGCGATCTGGCCGAGCCGGATCCCACGCAGTTCAAATACCGCTGCCCCATACCGTCCAGCCGTGAGTCGGCAATCGTTATGCTGGCCGATTCAGTCGAAGCGGCTATGAAATCGACCGGCACAAATAACCTTGACGATGCCGAAAGGCTGATCCGGCGCATCATTAAATCAAAAAACGAGCAGGACCAGCTGGTTAATTCCGGTTTATCGTTCCGGGATGTCGAGATTTTGATCCAGGCCTTCTTACAGGTCTATACCGGTCATTTCCATGAAAGGGTGAAGTATCCGGATGATCGTCCAATTCGTCAATCAGCAGAGTAAATACAGTATTAAAGCCTGGCAGGAGCTTCTGGCCGGCGTTTTACCCGAAGCCCTGAACGGTACGGCCTGGGGTCGCGGCCTTGCCGGCCGCCGTCAGGAAGCTTCGGTAACGGTCATCTTTGCCGGCCCGCGTGTCATGCGACGGATCAACCGGGAAACCAGAGCCGTCGATCGGACAACCGATGTTCTTTCTTTTCCGCTTCTGGAAATGACAGACGGGCATCTTGGCCGGACGCTGCGTCCGGAAGATCTGGAGTGGGGAAACGATGGGAAACCGCAGATACCCCTGGGAGAAATCCTGATTTCACTGGATCGGGGTTTCGAGCAGGCGGCCGAATATGGGCACGGACCGGAACGTGAAATCGCATTCCTCGGCATCCACGGCCTTCTGCATCTGCTTGGCTATGATCATGATCAGCCCGAACGAGAAAAAATCATGCTGCGCAAACAACGTCAAATTCTGCGTCAAGCCGGATTGCTGCGCAAACTGGAGGATAATCATCATGGTTGAAACATTATTGCATTCCGGACTCGTCTGCCTGACCGGCAAGCCGAATTCCGGTAAATCGACACTGCTCAACAAGATCGCCGGCATGCATCTGGCGATCACTTCGCCCAAAGCGCAGACAACCCGGCAGGTGATCCGGGCAATCCTGGATGAGCCGGACAGCCAGATCATTTTTTTGGACACGCCCGGCCTGCATAAACCACACTCCCGACTGGGGCAATACATGATGAACAGCACGAATGCCGCGCAGTCCGACGCCGATGTCCTTGTCCTGATGACCGATGTGACCGCCATGGCCGTCGGTGAAGGCCGCTCTCTCCCGGTGCCGGCTTTTGAGCTGAATTGGCTGAAAAAAGCGGAAGAATGGCATAAGCCGATTATTTTAGCTCTGAATAAAATCGATTGCCTGGAGAAAGAACGGCTCTTGCCGGTTATCGCCGCCTATGCCGCGGTTTACCCCTTCCGGGCGATCATACCTGTATCTGCCCGCACCGGCGACGGCCTGGAACAACTGCTGGACGAAATACGCCGGTTATTGCCGGCCGGACCGCGGTATTATCCGGCAGACACCCTGACCGACCAGACAGAACGTTCGATGGCGGCTGAATTGATCCGCGAACAGATCCTGCTTTTGACCAGCGATGAAATTCCACATGGCGTGGCTGTCGAGATCGAATCCTTCGAAGAACTGCCGGCCGGCGGCGCCGATCCGGAACAGCAAGAAGCCGATGATACCGATGATCATGAAGAGGCAGGCTTTATCGAGGATATGGCCGATGAAGAGCGGGGATATATCCGCATCAGCGCGGTTCTCTACTGTGAGAAAGATTCG
>CAYRWC010000381.1:0-2664 GCA_964427795.1 uncultured Oscillospiraceae bacterium
CAGAATTCTACGGCTTTAAAACCTGTTTCGCCGGCGATCCGGATACGGTCTTCCAAAGCATAATCCGTCAGAACCGGCTCTATACATAGAGATAACTTCGCCATATCCTCTTCCTCCGATCAGGCCAGCACAGCTGCTACCTTATTAATGGCCGCCGCAATCAAATCACAATCTTCGTCGGACATTTGCGGCGGAATATCCAGCGTAACCGCCCGGCTCAGATATTCGAGCGTATTGGGATTCATGTCCGCCGAATATTCGACCGGTTCGCCCTGATGATAAGGGCAGCTCCAGGGGCACTTGATTGTGGTCGGCGTCATCTGGCTGATGACATGCTTCCAGTGCTTGTAAATATGCCAGTCCGGGATGCTGGCATTATAAACGCTGCCGGCAGATACGCCTTCGGCCTGCAATGCGCGGGTAAATTCGGCGACTTTGCTTCCGTCGCTCAGGTAAAACATCAGGCAGACGGCGACATCGCCTTCCGGATCATAAACCGGACGCAGCCGCAGTCCCGGCGTATTCCGGATAGCGGAGGCAATGCGTTTTTGCGCGTGGCGCATCTTCGCCAGCAAATCGTCAAGTCGTTCGAGCTGCGCCAGCATAACGGCGCCGGTCAGTTCGCTCATTCTGTAGTTCACGCCGCAAAATAATTCGCCGTCATAGCGCTGCTCGGCAAACCGGTCCGGACGCCAGCAGGCAGCCGTATCGTGATAACCCATGCAGCGGTCATAAAGAAGGTCGTCGTTTGTGACGATTGCGCCGCCCTCGCCGGCCGTGATGATCTTGTGGAACTGGAAGGAGAAGCAGCCGCAATCGCCGAAAGTTCCGAGCGCTTTTCCGTGATAGGTGCCGCCGCAGGCTTGCGCGACATCCTCAATGACCCGGAGATTGTTTTTCCGGGCAATAGCCATGATCCGGTCCATATCGCAGGGAACGCCGCGCATATGAACGATCAGCAGCGCCCGCGTCGAAGGTGTTATTTTCTTTTCAATGTCCTCAGGATCGATCGTCAGGGTCTCATCAATCTCGGCAATGACCGGTATGGCTTTTGCCGCGACAATCGCCGCGCAGGAGGCAAAAAAAGTATAACCGGTCACAATAACTTCATCACCCGGACCGATGCCGCAGGCGATCAGCGAAGCAATCAGCGCCGATGTGCAGGAGTTGACCGCCAGACAATGCTTCGCATTCATCCGGGCGGCAAAACGCTCCTCGAATTCCCGTACCTTGGAGGGATATTGGTCCGGCCCGTAATAACGGAACAAATACTTGCGGTCGAGCACCTCAAGGACTTGTCTGCGTTCTTCTTCCCCAATCTCCATACCGCCTGGATACATCGGTAAATTTGGGGTGGTCTTCGTCTTGGGCCCGCCATAAAGGGCCAGCTGATCTTTCATGATCGTTCCTCCTTGATCATGATGCCAAACGATATAAACCGTTTTGCATCTAAATAATAATTGATCTGAATCATATTGTCAATATGTTTACAAAACGTTTTAGTTTTTCCGGACTTTTCTGCATCTGGTGATGAAAAGTGGTCTGTGCGCTGCCAACTCCGCGCGTATGATATCAAACACCGAACAACGGCAAAACCGACGGCTCCCGTCAGGGCAGCAGCCTTTCCGGCGTGACCCGATGCGCCTTAATCGCCCGTACAAAAGCCTCGGCATATTTGACGCCGCACTGCATGCCCCGGTATTGGGCGGTAATCGACGGATCCCGGAAAAGGCCGGCCTCGCCCTGGCTGTCGTGATCTTGCAAATTATCCTTCAACCATTGAATCTGACTCTCATGACAGGCAAGCATTTTCATTTTGATATCAAAAAAAGGCGTAATGTCGACATACTCGGTGGGAATAAATCCTATGCCGAGAGCCGGTTCGAAATAATAGATTTGAGGTATTTTTTTATTCGGTTTGTTCGGCGTTTTGATATGATCGATCGGGATCATCACGGCTATATCATTGATGATTTTACTGGTCAGCTCATGGTCGGGCAGATAGTCCTGCGGATTATGAGTCAGGATGATATCCGCCTGACAGTAACGCACCAAATCGATAAATTTGATTCTTGCCTCCCGGCTCTCAAAGAACATTTCGTCATCATAGTCCAGACAGATATACTCGGCGCCGATCACTGCCGCGCTGCGGGCCGCTTCGGCTTTGCGGACAGCCGCAATCTCTTCCATGGTGTGCTTTGTCGAACCGACATTGCCGTTCGTTGCCGTTGCCATAAAAATTTTGTGTCCCTGACTGGCATATTTCGCCAGAGTTCCGGCACAGCAGGTTTCGACATCGTCGGGATGAGCGCCAATCGCCAGAATGTTCATTGTTACTACCTCCTTGTACTAAAACCTTTTATGTTGATTATAGATAAGCATCATAAGCTTGTCAAGACGAACGGTATTGTCACATTATTTGTAAATGTAATGATATATAGCCATAATAAAGACTTGTTTATGATTATGTGATAAGCAGAATTATTTTATATAATATTCGTATTATATATTGTTTATTATAAAAGGATAAAGTATATATTGCATTGCATCTAAGCGCGATTCAGCCAATAATAATCGTGATTAAAGTAAATTCTGGTATTTAATTGATAACTCAACTTTCCCACAGTGATATATAGCTCTGAACCTTGAAAAATCAATATAGTC
>CAYRWC010000382.1:0-2650 GCA_964427795.1 uncultured Oscillospiraceae bacterium
ATCGGTCAATACCGTCGTGGTCGCGCCGGCGATCGGCTCATAATCGTCGGGGAAGCGCGGATATTTTGAACCCACCTCAACTTCATCAGGCGTCGCATAGAGGGGCATATTGTAACCGTCGCGCGAAACATACCATTGATACATCGTCTGAAACAGATCGACCGTATCGCTGTAAGTACAAGATCCCGTCAAACTGAGCTGCGGATCCGCCGCGTAAGCCTGGGTGACCGTCGCCGCGCTTTTTTTCATCGTGATGGCGACCGACGAGACCACCGGCACATGGAAATCGATCCGGACGCTGTTGGCGACCAGCGTTTTCAGCGACTTGGCGGCGATCGTCTGGGTCAGCGAGTAGGCCGTCACCGAAACCTGATAGGATTGGCCGGCAAACAAGGTGACGTTTCTCTGCGGCTGGGAAACAGGTTGATTTGATTCAATCTGCTTCTTGACCGTGTTGATCTCTTCTTCCAGCTTGTCTTGTATCGAAAAAGCGTTTTGCGTAATGGTTTTTGTCCTGTTAATAAACTGGTAGTAGGTCGTCATGCCGGAAAAGAAAATCACGGCAATCATGCCGATGATGCCGATCGCCACGATGATCTCAATCAGGGTCATGCCTTTTTTATTGGCAAATTTTCTCATCTCGTCCGCCTACCTTTCATCGGGCAGGTCCGTTAATGACCCACAGGTCATTGAGGATGTCCTTGCGGATCGCTTCGAAGATAGCGCCCAGGTCGCGGTCGCTGGCGTACTGATAAACATTGCCGGCATCGGTACCGGCGGCGTTGGCGATATCCTGAATGCTGCCCAGGTCGTTGTACTTGGCTGAAAAACCGATGACATAAGTTTTGATGCCATTGGCATAGGACCGGATCAGATTGCCGACCCGGTTGACATATTGCGTGCCATAAGGATCCAGACGATCGCCATAACCGTGCACATCATAGCTTTCGTTAATAGCGCCGTCCGCCAGATAATAATTCCCGCTCCTTGAGGTATAGAAGGTCGTCACGCCGTCGACCAGAATAATCATGTAATTTTTACAGGTCATATCGGAATGGTTCAGATTGAAATTGACAATCTGGTAATAGCCCCGGCGCATGCCGTCGCCGGTGTTGGTCCCGCCGTTGGCGGATAATCCGCTGATCGCGCCGAGTAAAGAGCCGGTCTCGTTAGAGGAGCTGTAAAAGGGGCCGACGCTGTTGCCGGAAGTGCTGAAGGGGGCTAAAGAGATGCTGATGTTCTGTTCTTTGGCAAAAGCGTTGACCAGCTTGGCCGCCTCGGTTCTCAGGATCGAGATCCGTTTGTTGCTCTCCGTATAAGTATTGTTCCCATAAATATCCCAGTCCATGCTTCCCGACCGGTCCAGAACCATCGATATGGCTCCGTAGATCGCCATCGGGCGCTCGTCGCTGCGATAGGCCAGCGCCGTGGCCGGATCCGACAAGGTGCTGCGGTCGATGACCTGCAGCGAATTCAGGGCTTCCAGCTGCGTGTCAATATCGATTTTTTTAACCGCAGATCCATCCTTGATCGCTTCAATGGCAAAACTAAGCAGTTTATTATCGTTTGATTTATCATTCTTCCAAAACCGCAGCCGGTATGTCATGCCTGTCTGGGCCGAGATAACGGCGGTCTTTATATGCGTTTTAGTCACGGCGTCATAGGTATATTGAACGATTTCCGTTTTGTCCGGGCTGATCCCGAAATAGTTCCAGCCGGCTGTTAAATTATCTTCGCGAAAGCTGGATTCATTGATGGTAAAAACAGCCGTCGAGTAACGGACGATTTTATTCGTCGTCTCGCTGGCAATGCGGGCCGCCGTTTGCAGTTCATATTCGTCGGTGCTGACCGCCTGCGCTTTATTGCCGAATAATAATAGGTTCAGACCCAGGGACATAACAACGATCACAAGCGCCGATACAATAATCATCTCAACGAGCGTCACGCCTTTTTTGCTTCTTCTCATTGCTATCACTTCCCATCCGGAATGGCTATTCAACAGCCATCCCCTTTATTGCGTCCGAACAACAATGGCCGGATTGTCGTCCCGGAACCGCATGGCTGTCGTATTCGTCACGGTCGAATTGTTCAGATGGCCTTCGGCCTCGATGACCAGCCATACTTTGCCGTCGATCGTGGTCCTGGATAAGCGCAGGTCCACCGTGCCGTCATCCAGGGACAAGTTCTGGCTGATGGCATTATTGAGCTCAGCCGCGTATTTCTTATAATAATAAACCACATTGGCATCGTCCGGATCGGTATCGGTCATCAAAGCCGAGTAGCCGATCTCAACGCCCGAAAGGGCCAAATAGTAGGCTTTCATCCGGTCTTCCTGAAGCTTGGCCTGCCGCAGGTTGACCGAGTACATGGAGGCGATCACGGTGGTGATGATCATGATGACAGCCAAAACCAGCATGACAACCGACAATGCCGATCCCTTTTTCGAGCTTGCGCTTTTAGGCCTGTTCATAAACTACCTCACATCCAGTAAAGTCCGCCGCGATATGCCGGAGGGGCGATAATCCCGGAAACACATTTTGACCTGTGTTTCCGGGATAACCTCCGAATAAATGCTTGATCAGCTGAGATCAGGGCTTAATTGCAAAAGCTACACCTTCGGTGACCGTTTGCTCTACTGCATGATTACCAG
>CAYRWC010000383.1:0-2629 GCA_964427795.1 uncultured Oscillospiraceae bacterium
CGCATTTTCTTCGTTGGCAACACGATGATCGACACCTTGCTGGCGAATCTGCATCGATTGCAGAAGCCCGCGTTCTGGGATTCGCATGAACTCGTTGCCGGAGAGTACTTCGTCGTCACCCTGCATCGACCGGCCAACGTCGATAAGGGCGACAACTTCTCCCGACTTCTTGAGGCCATTTGCGAGGGCGCCCGAGGCCATAAAGTCGTGTTCCCGGTTCATCCCCGCACGGCAAAGACCCTTAAGGATATCGGTGATATGCCGAGAAATTTGGTCCTGGTCGAGCCGCAGCCCTATCTTGAGTTTAACTATCTGGTTAAGAACGCAAAGGCCGTAATCACCGATTCGGGCGGGGTGACTGAAGAAACTACCGTAATGGGCGTTCCTTGCATGACGCTGCGAGATAGTACGGAGCGGCCTGAGACAGTGACTATGGGAACCAATCAGCTTCTCGGCACTTACCCATCCGCTTTGGCTCCAGCGTTTAATACACTGTTTGAGGGCATGTGGAAGAAGGGCTCTATTCCAGAACTTTGGGATGGGTTGGCTGGTGATCGAATTGCCGCATTGATCGAAGGTCTAATGGCTTAACTTCTCTAATTAATTAATGAATGGATTGATTCCGTATGTCCTCTAGTGAGGTTTTGGGGATTAAAGAAAATGCTGATTGAGAAGCGAAAACTAATATTGTTTTCAGTTTTCTTGGTGCCATTCATCCATTCGATAGTGCTAACAACTTTGTGGTCTAGCTCAGCTGCGTCGCTAGCTCAGACGGTGATAAAGGGAGGCTTTTCGGCGTGGTTAATTGTAATTAGCTTGGCTTGTATAGACTATAAAGGGATGCACGCATTTCTGACTGCGAAGGCCCTTCTTCTGTATTCGATATTATCGATGGTGTCGGTCGTATGGACAGTTGATCTAGATCGCACGCTAATGGCTGTGCTCGGGTTTGCATCTCTGCTGATGCTGGCTATTGCGTCATTAAGAATTTCGAGCGTCGATTTTGCGAGAGTTTTGCTAGTCTCCTGTGATGCAATTGTGCTTTTATCTGTGCTTGCGTATTTCTCTGGGATGGCAGGGGCTACAGTATATTTGCAGGGGGTTGATAGGCTTTCCGGAATAACTTTTGGGCCGCATGCCCTAGGTCGTGTAGTGGTTTTGGCGCTATTGATCCGATTTTATCTGTATCACTGCGGTATTAGGGCAGGTCTCTTTAAGACGGTTTTTTTTGTTCTTGTTTATGGCTTTGTTCTTTACATGACGGATAGTCGTCAGGCCTACATTGTTATTGTTCCCGCGCTCTTTTCCATATGGGTTCTGAGTGGAAACGCCACTTCCAGGATGAAGGCGGCACTATTTTGCGCGGTTTTGTTGGTGTCCGTGCTTCCTCTTCTTGAGTCTGCAGGTCAGTTTGGTGGTGTTGTCGAGTCGCTGAATAGATCTGCTGCCGATGATATTACGACACTAACTGGGCGAACATATATATGGGCTCGGTCAGTAGAGTTGGTTGGGGAGAGTCCGTATATTGGCTATGGTCTTCATGGTGGGGGTCTTGTTCTTACACAAAATTACGCGACTGATACGTCAGGTTGGACTACAGAGAGTGCTCACAATGTTTTTCTTCAAACCGCACTTGATTTAGGTCTTGTTGGTGTATTTGCCGTTGTGCTTGTTTTTTTAGGCTCTATTAGGGCTGCTCTTACACGCCGGAACTCAATTTCCCTGGCTCTTATTGTCTTTGTTTTAATCTTGGGGTTCGTGGAGCGCTCTATTGCGGGTGCGCCCGGGTTTATGAATTTTCTTTTTTTCTATGGTGTATTGATTGCCTATCAAGATTCTGAGGTGAAAGAGTACGATTCTTTTGGGCAAGGAAAGGTGGTGTCTTCATGCTGAAGAGGCTGATTTCGAGGCACTTGTCGTTTTTCGTAATGGCGTTAGCGTCGGCAAGTCTTTATGTCTCCAATGTGGCCCTGGCTCGTGCTCTTACACCTACGGACTATGGGTTCTATGCGCTTCTAATCAGTTTTGTGTCGATTGTCGCGAGTTTTGGCTTTGGTGGAGTGGACCAGGCGGTTGTAAGGACGGCTCGTATCGAGGGTGGTGTGATCCTTGTTTCGCCACGCCTTCTAGTAATTGCGTTAATTTCATCAATTATTTTTTCTTTTTTTGCATATTTTTATTTTATTTCATTTGGCCTTCAAAGTGCGGTGCTTGCAGTGATTTCGACGGCTGGTGTTGCCGTCGGCTTGGCGGGTTATTCATGGGGGCGGCTAAGAAAGTCATTTGTCTTTGCTCAGTTTTCGCATGGAGGGCACCGCTTTGTTTTGGGTATTATTGTTTTTGTAAGTTGGATTTTTGGGTTGCCTGTAGATATAAAGGTTGTTGAATTGGCGGTGGCTGTCTCTTCATTATTGGTTGCTCTTTACGTTATTTTATATTTCTTTAGGTTTAGAGATGTGGTTTTAAGTCCGGATATACGGGACTCGGTGATGGTTTTTGCTGCAGGCTACAGTGTTTCAATGTTTTTGATGAATTCGATTGGTTTTGCGGATCGGTTCTTTGTTGAAGCTTTTTTTGGGATCGAGGCTGCTGCTGTTTATTTTTTCTACGCAAATATCTACGTTTTTCC
>CAYRWC010000384.1:0-2628 GCA_964427795.1 uncultured Oscillospiraceae bacterium
CCGATCGCATTGCAATTCTCCTGGCCGCGTTTCGTTCTGACGGCTTTAATCGGTCTGGCCATCCTGTTTCTGCGCCGTTCAGCCGTCTGCCGGCAGCCGCGGCAGCTGAAAAACATGCTGCAGAACCAATGTATGGCGGTCCTGGTCCTTATCGTCCTGATCATCAGCATCTTGCTGGCGACCCTGTCGCAAGGCAACCTGATGGTCAGCTTCAAAGAATCCGACGGCGACATCTACAGCCGCGATCTGGTCAACGCCCTGGCAGCCGGGCAACTGAGCCTGCTGACCGAGCCGCCTCAGGCTTTGGTCGGCCTGGATAACCCCTACGATCCTAACCAGCGGGCCGCCGCCAACATCAAGGGCGTTTTGTGGGACGCGGCTTATTATAAAGGACATTATTATATTTATTTCGGCCTTGTACCGGCCTTACTTTTACTTTTACCTTTTCATTTGCTGACCGGCTTATATTTACCTTCGGTCTGGCTGGTCATTCTGGCGGCCGTTGTCGGACAGATCATGCTGATCCGTCTGCTGGACCGCTTTCTGGTTCACTTTTTCCCCCGATTGCCTTTTCGTTTCCACCTGCTGTCCGGCCTGGTCCTGGCGGCCGGCAGCAACCTCTGGTGGTGCCTCAGCCGGCCGAAGTTCTATGAAGTGGCGATAGCCGGCGGTTTATGTCTGGGTGTCAGCGGTCTTTACCTGCTGTTCCGGGCCTGGCAATATCATCAGGAAGGGCGGCTGGCGGCAGGCCGCCTGATGTCCGGCTGCCTGCTGCTGGCGCTGGCGGTAGGCACGAGACCCAATCTGCTGCTCCTGTCCTTGCTGCCCGTTCCGTTTTTTATCAGCTTGCTGCGGAAGCCCGGCCTGGCTTGCCGGCGTAAACCGCCGCGTCGGCCGATCGGGCCGGCCTGGCTCAAGCCTTTTTTATGCATCGCCCTGCCGTACTTGACGGTCGGACTCAGTCTCATGGCTTACAATGCGGCCCGTTTCGGGTCCATTACCGAATTTGGCGCCCGTTATCAGCTGACGGTAACCGATATGAACAGCCGCGGTATGTTCTCGCCGGTCCGCATTATTCCGGGGATCTGGTATTATCTGTTTAATGTGCCGATTATCAATACGTCGTTTCCGTTTATTCATTTCCAGACCGATCCGGCCTTCCAGTACAGCGGTTATTTCTATACCGACGGCCGCTGTTCAGGCCTTTTGGCGGCTTTGCCGGTATGCTGGCTTTTAGCCGCCTGGCCGAGTCTGCACCGATACATGAACGGCGCCCTGCGGCCGGTCCATCGCCTGGTCAAAGGGATGACCGGCGTTGCCCTATTGCTGGTCTGCCTGAATAGTATGGCCGCCGGCAGCACCGGCCGTTACCAGACCGATTTTGCCTGGCTGTTGATCGCCGCCGCCATCCTTATGGCAGCCGTCTGGATAACCCGCCGGCAGGAAATGACCGCAGCCGAAGAGGCTTTGCCCGTTTACGGCGGGCCGGACGGGCCGGCGGAATCGTACTTGCTGACTCTTTTTGGCATTTTAGCCGTCCTGACCGTTCTCTCGGCGCTCTTGCTGGCCATTCAGGGAGAGAACGATTTGTTCCGAGCCCGTAATCCGGTCATTTTTCTCCGGTTAACCCGATTTATCGCGTTTTGGCTGCCTTGAATACAGATCAAAGGAGATATTTACAGTGACACAACAAACAACAGGATCATCTGACGATCAAAACCTGAAACGAGTCATTATTATCGGCGCCGGGCCAGCCGGTTTGACGGCCGCTTACGAATTGCTGAAAGCCGGCGGCTGCCGGGTGACGGTTTTGGAAGAGAGCGGGGAGATCGGCGGCATATCCCGCACAGTCCGTTATCACGGCAATCGCATGGATATCGGCGGCCACCGCTTTTTCTCCAAAGACGACCGGATCATGAACTGGTGGATCAATCAGATGCCGCTTCAGGGACAGCTGTCCAAAGACGACAGCCGGCTTGGCCGTGCCATGCCGCTGCAGCCGGGCGGACCGGATCCGCAAAAGGACGAGCGGGTGATGCTGGTGCGCCAGAGAGTGTCCCGCATCTTTTATCTGCGCCGCTTTTTCGACTATCCGGTCAGCCTGAAATGGTCTACGCTGCACAACCTCGGCTTCCTGCGCACCATGCGCGCGGGGTTCAGCTATCTGGCCTCAATCCTGCACAAGCTGCCGGAAGATTCGCTGGAAAATTTTTATATCAACCGATTCGGCCGGGTTTTGTACAGTATGTTTTTTGAGCATTATACAGAAAAGGTCTGGGGCCGCCATCCCTCGAAAATTTCCGCAGACTGGGGCGCTCAGCGGGTGCGCGGCCTGTCGGTCCGAGCTATCCTGAAGGACATGCTGCGCAAGGCTTTCCGGCGTAAAAAAGCCGTATCGGCGGCCGACGGCCAGAAAGAAACCGAGACCTCTCTGATCGAACAATTTTTTTATCCCAAATATGGCCCGGGCCAGCTCTGGGAGCAAGTCGCCCGTTCGATCACCGAGATGGGCGGCGAGGTTCTCCTGAACAGCCGGGTTACCGGTCTGGTAACCGAACAAGCGGACCCGGAAGCCGGCGGTCCCGCCAGGATCCGATCGGTCATCTGGCAGGATCAGAATCCGGGAGC
>CAYRWC010000385.1:0-2624 GCA_964427795.1 uncultured Oscillospiraceae bacterium
CCATATGACATCATGAAATGGGGTAAATAGCTAATGGGTGATGCTGCGACCCTGATCGGGCTAATCATCGCACTCGTATCCGTAGGCGTTGCCATGGTCCTGAAAGGCGCCAACCCTTCGGTCCTTATGAATCCGGCCGCATTTCTGATCATTATCGCCGGAACCTTTGGCGCCCTGTTCGTTGCTTTCCCGATGAAAGAAGTGAAGAAGCTACCGGGATTGTTGAAAATTGCCATTATGGGCAGGACATTTCCGGATAAAGCCGATTTAATTCTCCAGTTGATCGAATATACCAATCTGGCCAGGCGCGACGGCATGCTGGCTCTGGATTCGATCAGCGAAAAAGTTGAAGATCCTTTTATGAAAAAAGGCCTGGCTTTGGCGATCAATACGAGCTCTTCAGAGAGCCTGTCCCGGATTCTGGAAGCCGATATCGACGCCATGAAGGAACGGCATCGGTCCGGCGCGACCTTCTTCACGCAAGCCGGAACATATGCCCCGTCTTTAGGCGTTTTGGGTGCGGTTGTCGGATTGATTGCCGCTCTGGGAAACCTGAATGATATCGAAAAGTTGGGACACTCCATAGCGGCAGCTTTCGTAGCGACCCTTCTGGGTATTTTCACCGGCTACATTTTCTGGCATCCGCTGGCTAATAAAATGAAGCAATTTTCCCGTATGGAAGTGGAAATAAAGGAACTGATCATGGTCGGCATTTTATGCATACAACGCGGTGAACGGTCGTTTTTCGCCGAACAGGAGCTGCTGTCCTACTTATCGCAGGAAGAAATCAAGCAGTATGAGTTGAAGAAAGGCGCTAAACATGTCGAAGAAAAACGAACCGCATGAAGAGCATGCCGATGAGTCCTGGCTGATTCCTTACTCGGATTTATTAACGCTTTTGCTGGCTCTTTTTATTGTTTTATTCGCTTCAAGCCAGGTTGATGCAAAAAAATTCAACCAGATGAAAGGTGTATTTGTGTCTGTTTTTATGGGTGAATCCGGATCGGTTATCGGCGGCGACGGATCCGGCTCCGGTTCTGGCTCAGGATCCGGCACGGGCTCCGGTGACGGGAGCGGCAATGTCATATACCCAAGCAGTACAAACAACATTTCCACGCCGGCGCCTTCCGCGGCGGCTTCGGAACAGACAACTGAGTCTTCAGCCGCGAATGTCACGGACAACACCGGTTCCGATTCCGGCGGCATCGCCCTCGACCCCCGCATGTCCGGACTGCGCGAACGCTTTGATCAATATATACAAGAACACAGCTTATCGGATAAACTGCAAACGAAAGAAACCGACCAAGTCGTCATGATCGTCATTAACGACGTCATTCTCTTTGATCCCGGAAAAGCCGACATCAAAGACAGCTTTTATAAAAATATTCAATCGATAGCGGATATCTTTGCCGATAATCCCGATTTGGAAGTCCAAATAGTCGGGCACACGGATAATGTGCCGATCGTCAATCCGGCTTATGAAACAAATTGGGACTTGAGCGCGGCGCGGGCGCTTAATTTCATGAAATTGCTGCTTAAAGACCGGCGGTTGGATCCGTCACATTTTTCAGCAATCGGCTATGGCGAATATCGACCGGCTGAAAGCAACGGCACACCGGAAGGACGCGCGGCCAACCGGCGTGTGGAAATTACGGCCCGGTTTATCGATTAAAATCCTGCAGCTGATCGATCAACTCGCCGATGCCTTTCTCCAATAACTCCAGACGTGCTTTGGCAGCCGCCGGATCGCGGTCGTAAGCGCCGCAATATACTTTCAGTTTTGGTTCGGTACCGGACGGGCGGGCGCAGATCCAGTCGCAATTCAGGGAACCGCCCATTTCCCAAAACAAGACATCCGCCGTCGGGAAACCGGACGCGGCCTCGTCAGGCAAAAGAAAATCACGAAACCGCGTGATCGGCACTCCGTTCAGCCGGCTGCCGCTTCTTTGAAAATCCTGTCCGCGCAAGCCGTTCATAACGGAATGTATTTTTTTCTGGCCGGTTAACCCCGACCATTCAAAAGAAAGCGTGTTTTCCGCCGCATAACCATATTGGCGGTAGAGCCGGTTCAGGCGGCGGATCAGCGTTTCACCTTGTTCCTTGGCTTCCGCGGCCATTTCGGCAATCAGCAGAGCAGCCTGAACGGCGTCTTTGTCGCGGACGGAAGTACCGGCAAGATAGCCGAAGCTTTCCTCAAAACCAAAGATGAAAGTTTGGTCGCCTTCTTCATCATATTGGCGGATACGTTCGCCGATAAATTTGAATCCCGTTAAAGTTTCCTGAAGCTCAATCTGATAAGCCTGAGCTATGAGACGGGCCAGTTTTGTCGATACGAGCGTAGTGACGCAAAAAGACCCGGCCGGCAGCCGGTTCTGGCGGGACCGATTGCGTAAGATGAACTCCATCAGTAAAAGACCGATTTGATTGCCTGTCAGGGCGTGGAGATCGCCGTCGTCGCTGCGTGCCAGAACCCCGATCCGGTCGCTGTCGGGATCGGTTCCTAAGGTGAGATCGGCTTTTAGTTTATCGGCCAGTCTGGCCGCCATCTGCAGCGCGTCCGGATTTTCGGGATTGGGAACTCGGACGGTGCTGAAAAATGGATCTGGTCCGTTTTGTTCGGCAAC
>CAYRWC010000386.1:0-2619 GCA_964427795.1 uncultured Oscillospiraceae bacterium
AATGCTCGCCATATGCCGGGATTCGACGGGATCATCCATCTGGCGGCATATTTGGATGAAGGTATGCAGGATGGAATAAAGAAACCAGCCCAGCCAGACGCTCTCGCCGCTGCCGCCGATACCGACGGCGTTCATGCCGTCGTTCCAGTCGCCGCCGCCCATGAGGGGCAGCCCGTTGCGGCCGAAACGGCAGGCGCGGTTGATCGCAGCCAGGCAATGACGGTAAACAGTGTCACGATGAGTCGATTCTTGCGGTGTAAACATGATCTCGTGCTGACCGTTTGGCATCGGTTCGCTGTCCAGATAAGGGACTTGTTCGGAAAAAATGCCCAGATCGCCGGTTTGCGCGGTGTATTCGGCGGCAACATAAGGCAGCCAGAGCAAATCGTCGGAGATGAAGGTTCTTACACCGACGCCGGTCGGCGGATGCCACCAGTGCTGAACGTCGCCGTCGGTAAATTGCCGGGAACTGCAAAGCAGGATTTGCCGGCGGACTAAATTGGGATTTCCGTCGAGTAAAGCCAGGACATCTTGCAGCTGGTCACGGAAACCATAAGCGCCGCCGCATTGGTAGAAAGCGGCGCGCGCGCGGATCCGGCAGGCCAGAACCTGATAACGCAGCCAGCCGTTCATCAGAATGTCCAAAGCCCGGTCCGGCGTGCGGACAATGACGCCGCCCAGTTCCCGCTCCCATTTTTGTTTGACGGTCATTAATGCATTTTCCGCATATTCCGGACTCTGGTACAGTTTGATCAGGCGGGCCGATTCTTCGGGATTGTCGGTTTGGCCAAGGCCGAAAACCAACGTTTTTGATTCTGCCGGAGCGAAATCCAAGGAAACCTGGATGACGCCGCAGGGATCGGAGCAAACGCCGGTCGTATTGGAAAAGCCCGGCAAAGCGAGTCCGGAGGGAAACCGCAGCGAGGTGCCTGAACTGAGAAATTCCCGGCGGTCGCCGGTGTATGAGACAATCGGTTCGCTGGCAAATATGAACGTATGCCGGTTGCGGTATAAGTCCTGATAAACATTACGGGCGGTCAGACAGCTGTTCTGGTGGTCGAAAGCGGTAACGATATAGGGGACCGACTGGTCGCGCATGACGCCGAGCACCCATTTTACATAAAAAGTTAAGGTAAACCGGCTCTTCCCGGCCGCCTGATTGGTCAGATTCAAGAGCCAAATTTTGACCGGTTCTTTAGCGTCGGCGAAGATATTCAGGGATATGTCGAGATCGAGTTCCTGATGTTCGAACACCGAGTAGCCGAAGCCGTGCCGGACCTGATAATTGCCGCCGTACCCCGGCTGCAGCAGGAAAGGCGATGTCAGGGCGCCGGAGGTTTCGTCCCGGATGTAGATGACTTCGGAAATCTGGTCGATCACCGGATCGTTCGACCAGGCGGTCAGCTTGTTTTCCCGGCTGTTTCCGGCCCAGGTATAGCCGGCGCCGGATTCGGAGATGTGGAAACCGAAGCCGTCGTTGGCGATGACGTTGATCCAGGGACTCGGCGGCCTGATGCCGTTGCGGATGCGGATCACATATTCGCGGCCGTCTTTGGCAAAACCGCCATAACCGTTGTCGAATTCCAGAGGTTCTTCGGCTTCCCCGAATTGCAGCGGCGCAGCCGACGGCGCGATCGGGACGGCTGAACCGGCAGAAAGGCGGATTACTTTCTGACGGCCGGCTTCGGCCGGCTTGATTTCCGGCAGCATGCTTTCAACTTTCCGGTTTCTGAAGTATATGCCGGTTTCGGACGTAAAAACCAGACAGGCGACCGTAAGCAGCAGATCGAGCTCGTCCGGTGATAATTGATAGCGGTTGAGGGTAAATAAGCACGGTTTAGCTTGTGTATCATTAAAGATGATCAGCCGGCTGGTCAGATTTTGTATGAACTGGGTCATTTCCTGGACATAACCGGATTCTTCCTCGCTGAGGATCACCAGGTCGACCGGTATGTGATGCAGGCGCAAAACTTCAAAGGCCAGCAATACATCATTGATCATCGGAGCTGATTTTAAATCCGTGACGCGCAGCAGCATGATCGGGAAATCGCCGGAAATGCCGAACCGCCAAAGCCCGCTTTGACTTTTTTGATTGCGCAGAACCGATTCTGCCGGCCCGCGGAACAGCCGGTCCGGATAATAAATGGCGGAGACCAATTCCAATATGGCATTCAGCTGGACGGAACGGATCGATAAATACTTCATTTCCAGTTTGCTGCTGGTCAGGGCCAGCTTGAAAATATCGCCGGAATCGTTGAATTTATCATAATGATCGTTTAAACGGACTATCTCGGCCTCGTTCGCTGCGTAACCGACCAAATAGACAAATGTCATCGTATGACCCGGGGCGATCAAGGTGTGCCCGCGGAGACAGAGAATCGGATCGGGCGTAAAACCGGTGCGGCAGGATAGACGGCGGCCTTTATCCATGGC
The DNA here is from genome assembly GCA_964427795.1 of uncultured Oscillospiraceae bacterium. Lineage (GTDB taxonomy): Bacteria > Bacillota > Clostridia > Saccharofermentanales > UBA5734 > JAYFQE01. Next base: position 2,434 of record CAYRWC010000386.1, read on the forward strand.
TTGGGGCATGAGTAGGGTGCCGTTGCGGCCGATAAACAATTGACGGTCGATCTCATATTCTATATTCGCCTGCGGTTCATTTTCCGCGATCAGGCGATGCATGACATACCGTTTCGGATCATTGGGCGAACGGGTGCGGCGTTTGGCGATCAACAAATTTTTATCGGCTTGGTACTCGATTTCCAT
>CAYRWC010000387.1:0-2613 GCA_964427795.1 uncultured Oscillospiraceae bacterium
AACAGGTATTTGATAAATATTATAATCATATGTACGCTTTTCATCCTTTTTTTGCGGCATTACACTCATCCTTTCCTTGAAGTATTATTTAAATACTATTTCTTAATTTATTATCTTTGCAATAAATTCTTCGATATTTAATACCTGTTGCGGTTTTTCTCAAGCTTTGGTTCCCAGTAAGATCTTATTGTAAGCATTACAAACGGCCGTGACAATAGTTTCCACTTCATTTATATCATTGCACCTTCCATATGAAATACGAATTGCAGATTTCGCTTGCTGTTCGGTTAAACCTAAAGCCATTAGCACATGTGAAGGTTCATCACTTCCTGATGTACAAGCTGAACTTGTGGACACGCAGATACCTTTCAAATCCAGTAAGTGCATAAGCGATTCACCCGAAACTCCATCGAAACCGAGATTTACTGTGCCGGGCAGACAGTGCTTGGTATCTCCGTTAACCCTCACAGAGGGTATTTTTTCTTTTATGTCATTTACTGTATTCTCGACCATCGCCTTTAACCACTTTTCGTTTTCAGCCATTTCTCCGACACTTTCCTCGATGGCGTAACCCGCCGCTACTATTCCGGCTACATTCTCCGTTCCTGCGCGAAGTCCGTGTTCTTGCTCACCGCCAAACACCAATGGAGACAAATCTAATCCTGACCGTTTATATAGGATTCCCGTGCCTTTCGCTCCGTTGAACTTATGAGCAGAAGCTGTTAAAAAGTCGATTTGCAGCTCACTGACATCGACAGGAATATGTCCGATGGCTTGCACGGCGTCGGTATGGAACAGGATTCCTTTCCCTCTCAGTAATTGACCTATCTCCGCTATTGGCTGAATTGTTCCGATTTCATTGTTGGCAAGCATAATGGAAACAAGTTTTGTGATTGGCTTGATGGCCGCCTTTACATCCTCAATCGAAACTCTCCCCGTATCATTGACAGGCAGAAATGTAACCTCAACGCCACTTTGTTCAAGCACATGGCAGGCATTCAGCACAGAGTGATGCTCGATAGCAGAGGTTATTATATGTATAGGTTCGTTACGATAGATTTCAGCAACACTTCTAAGAACCCAACTGTTCGCTTCTGAACCGCCGGAGGTGAATGTGATTTCTAACGGCTTTGCCCCAATAGCCGCTGCGACCTGTTTCCGGGCCTGCTCTACGGCTCGTTTTGCCTTTGCCCCAAATGAATACTGACTGGAGGCGTTACCGTATTGCTCACGCAAAAACGGAAGCATCTTCTCGAATGCTCGGTCGGAAATCCGCGTTGTCGCGGCATTATCAGCATAAATCATGGTATCACCTCCTCAGAATAGTTTGCAGCCCTGCTCCTTAAATTCCTCGATTTTAGCGATGAGGAACTCTGTGTCTACTTCCAAATACTCAGCAAGGCAATCAATGCAATAGAACCGCGTGGAGTCCTTATCGAGCAGTTTTTTGGTCAGCCCGATTTCGTTCTTGTTCAGGGCCTCTTTTCCGCAGACATAACAGCTTTTCTTTTCCACACAATTACCCCACTTCTTCAGGGTCAGGTCTGACGCTGAACGCAGGGATATCTTTCCCGCGATACTCCACATCGAGCATTCCCAACTGATATTTAATCGTATCCCTCATCTTTCGCGCCCTGTCGAGACAATAACGCTTGAACTCACGGGCGGTGATGTCGTCTGCACTGCGAACCTGCGGGAATAGCAATTTCAGGTAAGCCGTGGCAATACGTTTGACCGCTTCGGTGTCGCGGGTGTCCGCCGCTTCGGGGACTTCGATAAGTTCGTCCACAATGGCGCGGTAACTCATATCGTCACGCAGTTCGTGCATTATCGAGCAGAAGTATTCGGAATTCAACGCCCAGCCCGAAATCTTGAGATCGTCGTTCATTCGGGGAATATTCCACCCCTTGATGAAGCCGTGAAAACGTTCTATCAGTGCCGACTCGTGAAAAACTGACGGCAGTTCGTTAAACATATCGCCGAAGCCGTCCTCGTCCATCGTTTCCTTTTTGATGTTGCCGCAAAGTATGACACCTGCTTCGGCGGTTCCCTCGTAGTTTCCAACAGTGAAAATTCCAGATTCAAGGTAGCCTTTCAAAGCAGCGCGCATTTCGTCCACATCTGTGAACGAAATGGTCTGTACTTCGTCAAGCGTGATGAAGTCGTTGCCGGAAACCAAGCCCTCGACACGCTTATTTTGGTCGTAGAACATTTTTGCTCGGCTCATAACACCGCCGCTCGAAAGCCACCCAAAGCGGCTGACACGACCAAACAAATATGATTTTCCGGTTCCTTTCGGGGCAAGTTCGATGAGGTTCAGCCTCTTTTCAACAAATGGCAGCAAGCGTGTAAGCATCGTGAGTTTCTTTTCCTCATCGCCGAGATAACCGCTCGCATTGTAGTCCACTGCGCCAAGCAGAACATCGAGCCACTCCGCCGTGGTGAACTCCCGACGCGCATCCTTATAGTAGTCAATATCAATCGTGTAGGGACAAAAAGTCTTAAACGCGGTCAGTTTAATTTTACCCCTGTTCGCGCCCTTTGCCTTGTTCTTAGAAAACTCCATATCGTAGTCATCGGGTGGACGATAGCCAATCTCAACCATTCCCCAAG
>CAYRWC010000388.1:0-2602 GCA_964427795.1 uncultured Oscillospiraceae bacterium
AAAAAACCGGGATATCGCTTATGCCATATCCGCCACTTTTATTTTTGATATCATAACCGTAATCGCTTTTCCTTGGATAGGCCGGCTCTTGGGCCTTGGCGACACTGGATACGGACTTTGGATTGGTACCGCGGTTAACGACACATCATCGGTTGTCGCGGCAGGATACGCGTTTTCTGATGCGGCAGGTTTGCTGGCGACAATCGTTAAACTGACAAGAACCCTTTTTATCGTGCCTGTTGTGCTTATCTTTTCGTGGATATACGCAAAAAAGGAAACACCTTCACAAGCGACTGCCAAGGTGAGCATACGCAAAATATTCCCGTGGTTTATTTTGGGATTCCTCGCCGTTGTCGGTATAAGAAGCACAGGATTAGTGCCGGACAATATCGTTGCCGGAATTTCATTCCTGTCAAAATTCTTTATGTCAATGGCATTGGCGGCAATCGGATTGAAAACCAGTCTTAAAGAAGTTGCCGGCGTTGGTATAAAACCGATGATCGCAGGGATTATCATAGACACCTCGGTAGTATTGGTATCGTTGTTTGCCCAAGCGGGGATCCTGTACTTTATAAAATAAAAAGAGGCAAGAAAGCGTGTATTCCCATCCCTGAGAACCGAAACGGGGTCGTCTAAAACGGCAAGTTTTAGACGACTCCGTTTGGTGTATGATTAAGGTCTAGCGCTTCTTTGAGTGTTAAGGCAGAACGGAGTGAATCGTGTGCTGGATTTAGATTGGGAACGTTCGATACCGATGATTGATCTGAAGATGGACGAATTGAATGATCTTTTTACGGAATTCGACAAGACCTTAACGGTCACAGATTTTAAGGCGATACGGCTTGGCTGTCGTAACAGCAATCTTGTTGTTCGTACAAATAAAGGTAAATTTTTGTTGAGGATAACAAATAGCAACGACCTTAATAATGAAAATGCGGCTTTTCAATTGGTGAAAGACAGAATAAATGTTCCGAACTTATTATTTTACACTGCGAAAAATAAGGCAAATCTATTTATTTACCAGTATATTGACGGCATTTCTTTACAGAAGCTGATTATTAAAAATAATCAATGTGAATATTCGTTGCTGGAACAAGTGGCAAAGACAGCCGCCGTCATACACAATACGCCAATAGAGAAAACCACGGGACTGACAGAATTTGATGTGCCGCCCTTTGAAATGTGGTATTCCTATTTTATTGAAAATCCAACAGTGAGAACTCGGATCGGTGAGGAAATATACAGTAAATTACAACAGTTGATTATAAACAAGCAATATCTGATATCAGAAATTGACGGATACAAGTCGTTTATTCATTGTGATTTCAGACCGGCAAATATGCTGGTTGACGCAAATAATCAAGTGTATTTTGTCGATTGGGAAAGCGCCTGCACAGGACATTCATTGGCTGATGTCGGTCAGTTTTTCAGATACCGTTCATTTTTCAAACAGGCGCACATTCAATTATTCGAGCAGGTTTATAATACATTCGCCGATCGAAAACTTCCTGATAATTGGTTTGAATTGTCCTTGTTTAGGGATTTAATTAACCCCCTGCAAATGCTTTCGTTGGATCAGGCGGCGCCTGTTCGCAATGCAGACTTAATCAATATCGTGATAAATACATTAGCTTATTGGGGTTATTAGAATTATTTAAAATGAAAAGTCTGGTTGAAAGAAGCGGTTTATGTTATCGTGAATAGTAAAAGAAGTCTATCTTATTCATATTTTGTGCCGGAGGGCTAAGGCATGAAAACAGTAATATCGGATATGTATGGGGTCATCATGAAAGACCCGGAGGGTGGATTTATACCTGTTAATAATTTTATTGAACTAACCAATATGCTGATTCATTCGTAGTTGTATAAAGATACAAAATCGACGGAACATTCGACAAGTAGCGAAACATTGATTATTTTGGAGGGTACTATGCTGACACCATATCATATCAGGATCGAACACGCGAAAATGCCGGCTGAAAGCTGCTGCGTTGTTGAGCAGACACAACCGGATATTTCATGGGGCCTTTCGGCCGGCAGCCTTGCGCAGGTAGCATATCTGATTACCGTAACGGACGGGGGCCTGATGCTTTGGGATACCGGCTGGGTTGATTCATCCCGCCAAGTCGTATCCTATCAAGGCGAATCGTTTGTTCCGGGCCACAAGAATCTGCTGACCATCCGGCTGCGGGATATATCCGGAGCCGAAAGTCTGCCGCAACAAAGAAGCTTCTGTTATGGTGCCTTGGACCGCTGGCCCGCGGCGTGGATCGGAGAGCAGCAGCCCAAAGAAGACAGTGTTATCTATTTTATTCGCCGATTTAATTGCAAATCAGAACTTCGTTCTGCCTGCCTGTTTGTTTGCGGGATCGGATATCAGCGCGTCTTTATGAACGGAACTGAAGTCGATGCTTCCCGAATGAATCCGGCCTTATCGGAATATGAAAAACGTTGTTATTATGCGGTATTGCCGCAGCCGGAAGCTTTGCGGACCGGGGAGAATTGCCTGGGCATTCAGGTGGCGGCGGGATGGCGTTCACCCTATAACGTTTGTTATAAGCTGACCGGCAGACTTCCCGATTACCTCGGCCCGACGCAGCTG
>CAYRWC010000389.1:0-2558 GCA_964427795.1 uncultured Oscillospiraceae bacterium
CAAACTACCTGTCCTTGTTTTAATAATCCGATTAATATAATCGATTCCGCTATTCCATAGATATTCTACGACCTCAAGACTCTTGCGGTACTTAATTTGATGCCGGGGAGAATAATCCAGTTTTAGAAAATAGTTGCCGTTTTCCGCTTTCAAACGCCATGTTTCGCCGTAATATCCCCGTTTCGCGGGATCGATAGAAATGGCTGTTATACCATATTCCTCGAATATGAAATCCGCAAGGCGTGATATATATTGTTTATCTCGCTCCATCTGATCGATCATGAAATCCCTTTCGCATATCGATTAAAAGCAACGTATTTTGCTGCCCAGATCGTTCGCTGATTCCGATTACCACCGTGCTGCTTTAGTAAGGATTATTATAGAAATATACCCATACCGCTATAGTTATTATCAGTACTACTATAGAAAGTACAGTAAAGGCTCTCTTCTTTTTCGAGAGATTCAGTCTTGGTGATGAATGAGCCAGTCTTCAAGAATATCCCCCAAGCCATTACCGTTACCATGATAGGCCACAACCCGCCGCTTTTGCGGCAACACCATCAGTTTCTGTCCGTGCATTCCGCCTTTGCCGTAGGCACCTGTTTTTTCATCAATGATTCGCAGTTCATATCCGCGCGTCAAAACGATATCTACCCATTTCTCAGAAAGAAATCTATGTCCTTTCCATTCGCCGCCGTTCAGATAGACAGCGCCTAATTTGACCATATCGCCCGTACGGATATACAGTCCCGTAGCGCCCATGGGATGACCCATCGGACAATGGCTCCAGGCTATTTCCCGGAACCCCAGCGGCGTAAACAGCTCATGCCACAAAAAATTATCCAGCGGTTCGCCCGATACCTTTTCCACAATCCGCGAAATCAAATAATACGCGCCATCCGTATAACATCTTGTTTCTCCGGGGGCACAAATAAGGGGCGCTAAAAACATGTATCTCAGATAATCGGTACCGAACGCCTCGACTCCGGGGCAATCAATATCTAAAAAGCCCCCGGGCAGGCCCAGCTGATGGGAAAGCGCCATATCCACTGTGGCTGTGCGCCAGCGTTCATCCATGCCTTCAGGCAATTCATCTTTCAAAATATCGCAAACCAGGTCGTCTGTTGAAAGCAGCCCGCGGTCATACAGCATGCCGACTGCCGTAACACAAAAGGCTTTTGCTACGGAATAGGAATTCTGGCAGGCATTTGCTGTTTGAACCTGCATTTCCGCCAGTGTGCTGTCCCTTTCTATTGTCGCGATAGAAAAAACATTTAATCCCTGTTCAATGATAAACGAAGCCATATTCGTAAGAAACCGATTCATGACAAGACCTCCGCAATTTTTTGATTTTAACGTTAAATCAAATATATCATGCTATCATGAAATCAGCAAAATGACTTCGTTTATCGTTGAACCCAGTGATTAATATTTACCAAAACTGCTATCCGTTAAGGAGATATTGGGTCTTAATTCCGTTTTCTTTATCTTGCTTTTATTCTTTTCATCCTGCCTGCACAGTTCTTCATTTTTTTGCTTTGGCGCATCAACTTCATTTTTTGATATTCTCGATTTGACATCATTTTGAACCGACAGTGTGTTTTCTGCCTTTAATTTAAACGTATTTACACTTTGTCTGAGCGAGTCCGCCTGGCCGGACATCTCCTCGCTGGCAGCGGCACATTCTTCTGCCGACGCCGCGTTGGTTTGTACAACCTGCGAAATCTCCATGATTCCCTGATTGATTTGCTTCAGCGCAGCTGCCTGTTCATTTGAAGCCGAGGTGATGGAATTGACGAGTTCGCCGGCCTGCGAGACTCCAACCATAATTTTTCCGAGGGCGGCCGATGTTTCTCCTGCAATTTTGGTTCCTGCGCCAACCTTTTTAATCGAATTTTCAATTAGCTCTGTCGTTTCCTTAGCTGCTTTGGAAGATTGGCCGGCAAGATTTCTGACTTCTTCGGCCACGACGGCAAAGCCTTTGCCGTACTGTCCGGCTCTTGCCGCCTCGACCGCCGCGTTGAGCGCCAGTATATTTGTCTGGAAAGCGATATCCTCAATGACTTTTATGATTTTTCCGATATTGTCGGAAGATGCGTTGATTTCTTCCATAGCCTTCAGCATTTCAGCCATTTGCGCATTGCTGGCATCTGCATCTTTTTGGATATTTTTTGCCAGTTCATTCGTTTGAAGAGCATTTTGTGCGTTCTGCGCTGTTTGAGATGTGATCTCCTCCATGGACGCCGACAGCTCTTCTACGGAGCTGGCTTGCTCGGTTGCTCCCTGAGAAAGCGCCATACTGGAATCCGCTACCTGTTTCGCGCCGGAATCCACCTGTCCCGCAGCATCATTGATGCTCCCCAGCGTTTGATTGAGAGACTGGATGATGACCTTCAACGAAGTAGATATGGTGGCATAGTCCCCGTTAAACATCATCACATTTTCGATATTCAAGTCACCTTGTGCGATTCTGGACAGGATATCGCTTACTTCGTGGATCACAGCGCCTAATCTAGTCAGAAGCAGATTCACAGAGTTGGCCAACACCTCATATTCGC
>CAYRWC010000390.1:0-2557 GCA_964427795.1 uncultured Oscillospiraceae bacterium
TGAAAGAACCGCAAAGGATGTCGGCCTGATTATTCCGGTCATCATCACCATTTATGCGGACCGATCCTTTTCTTTCATCACGAAAACTCCTCCGGTCCCCGTGCTGCTGAAGAAAGCGTGCAACATTGAAAGCGGCTCAGGCAAGCCGAACAAGGATAAGGTGGCTAAGATAACCAAATCCGAAGTTATGAAGATTGCCCAGACAAAGTTGGTTGACACCAATGCCGCCGGACTGGAATCCTGCGCCCGCATGGTAGCAGGAACTGCTCGCAGCATGGGCATTGTCGTTGTCGACGACTAAAGACCGTAAGGAGTGAAGAGCTATGAAGAGAGGTAAAAGATACAAGGAACTGGTCAAGCTCGTCGATCGTGCGGTTTCATATGAGCCGGCCGACGCCATTGATCTGGTTCAGAAGACCGGCAAAGCCAAGTTTGACGAGACCGTCGAACTGCATATCCGTTTGGGCGTAGACTCCCGTCATGCCGACCAGCAGGTCCGCGGCGCGGTCGTCCTGCCGCACGGAACCGGCCGGACCAAACGTGTTTTGGTTTTTGCCAAAGGCCCCAAAGCCGATGAAGCCAAGGCGGCCGGCGCGGATTTTGTCGGCGCTGAAGATATGGTCGACAAGATCAAAAATGAAAACTGGTTCGATTATGATGTCGTCGTCGCTACGCCGGATATGATGGGCGTTGTCGGCCGTCTCGGTAAAATCCTCGGCCCGAAAGGCCTGATGCCGAACCCGAAGTCCGGAACGGTAACCATGGATCTGCCGCGCGCCATTGCTGAAATCAAAGCCGGTAAAATCGAATATCGTTTGGACAAGACGAATATTATCCATTGCCCGATCGGCCGCGTATCCTTTGGTCAGGAAAAACTGGCCGACAACTTCAAAACCCTGATGGACGCCATTGTCAAGGCTAAGCCTTCAGCGTCCAAAGGACAGTATTTGAAGAGCGTCGTTATTACTGCGACCATGGGCCCGGGCATCAAGGTCAATACGACCCGCCTTGGTTGACAAGAACCAGTAAAACGAATAGAATAGGTCGTGCGCCCAAGACAGCAGGATTCCTTACGGAAATAAACGCCAGACGTCCTGCCGAGGTTGCGGAATCCAACCGGTTTCACCGGTCGTGCTGAAAAGCTCCGTACCCCTCCTGTCGCAAGGCGCGAGGGGTATTTTTTATTATCTGAAGAAGGAGGTACCAATTATGCCCAGTCAATCCATCCTTGAAGAAAAAAAGAAAATTGTCGCCGGTTTGGCCGATGAGTTCAAACAGGCCCAAGCCATCGTCTTTACGGACTACCGCGGCTTGACCGTTGAACAGGACACAGCGATGCGCGCCGCTTTGCGCAAAGAAGGCGTCAGTTATCAGGTCATCAAGAATACGCTTTCTGCTTTGGCTTTGAAAGATGCCGGAATCGAAGGCCTCGATGAAATTTTGCATGGACCGACCGCCATTGCGTACAGCAAACAGGACGTGATCAGCCCGGCGAAAATTATCAAAGAGTATGCCGACAAGTTTGACAAATTGGAAATCAAAGGCGGCGTTCTGGAAGGCAAACAGATTTCTATCGATGAAATTACACGTTTGGCCAAGATTCCCAGCAAGGAAGTGCTTTATGGCCAGTTGGTTTGCGGCTTGATTTCGCCGATCGCCGGTTTGGCCATGGTTTTGAATTCCATCCGCGAAAAGCTGGAAAACGCAGCCGGCGAACCAGTTGCCGTAGCAGCCGAATCTGCTGAGGCTCCCGCAGCCGAAGCATAAACAAACACTTGAATCGATGACTCATGCATCCTGGATTGCGTGGCAAGAGCCAGGAATGATTAAGAATGATAGGGAGGTAAACTCAAATGCCTAGTGAAAAAATTACCCAGATGATCGAAGAAGTCAAGGCTTTATCTGTTATGGAACTTTCCGAATTGGTTAAAGCTCTCGAAGCCGAATTCGGCGTATCCGCCGCCGCCATGGTTTCAGCCGCTCCGGCTGCCGGCGGTGCCGCTGCCGCTCCTGTGGAAGAGCAAACCGAATTTACCGTTATCCTCAAAGCTCCCGGCGCCGCCAAGATCAATGTCATCAAAGCGGTCCGCGAATTGACCGGCTTGGGCCTCAAAGAAGCCAAAGATCTGGTTGACAACGCTCCGAAAGCCGTCAAAGAGAATGTTAATAAAGAAGATGCCGAAAACATCTCCAAAAAGCTCAAGGATGCCGGCGCTGAAGTCGAAGTAAAATAAACCAAGTTTCTTGCCGATCCGTTCTGAACAGCGGATCAACCGGAAACTGGCTTCGAAATGAAGACATGGTGAATAGGCAGCCGCTTGTCCGCGGGCGGCTGCCTTGTCATGTCGGACGAAAAACACGGTATCGATAAAACAGAAATAAGACATTGGATTTTCATATATTGCAATGTTCAGATACTCGGGTGGATCGGTGAATTCCGTAAAAGTTATTGACAAAACCGGCTAAGTGCTGGTAGAATCATTAGGCACCTTGAAAAGCGCAAAGTACCTGCAAATATGGCGGCGTAGCTCAGTTGGCCAGAGCATTCGGTTCATAC
>CAYRWC010000391.1:0-2542 GCA_964427795.1 uncultured Oscillospiraceae bacterium
CCCGGGCGGCGGCATCGCCATGTGCGAGGCTGAAATCTCATATCCGCAATGCTATTGGCTGTCCAACAAGCGCCATTATAATGAACTGTGCTGCTCGTCCTTCTGGCTGCTGCTCAACCAGCGCTTCCACCGGCTGGAGCCGGAGACCGAGTCTTATGTGGCCGAGATCGAAAGCTCGATTTACAACATCGGCATTGCCAACCAAAATCATGAAAAGAACATCTTCTATTTTGCTCATCTGGATCAGGAAAAGCTGAATTACGACAGCCTGGTCCACTGCTGCTGCGGCGTCGGCACCAAATTGTTCGGCGCTCTGCCGGAATATATTTATTCGCTTGGCGAACAGGAGCTCTATGTCGATTTATTTGCCGCTTCCGAAATAACCTGGGAACGCGGCCCGGGTCCGGTTGTTGTCGGCATGGAGACCGCGATGCCGTATCAGAACCGGGTGACGCTGAGCTTGACTTGCCGTCCGCAGACCTTTGCGGTTAAAATACGCATGCCGCGCTGGCTGGCCGGTCCGACAATTCTCGAGTTGAACGGCAGACCGGCTGCCGAAGGCCGGCCGGGCACCTACGCGGTGATCGAACGGTGCTGGCAAACCGGCGATACCATAACTTTCGCGCTGCCTTTCGCCTGGCGTCCGACGAAATATATCGGCGCCGAACAAGTCGAAGGCTATGAACGCTGGGCTTATGAAGCCGGCCCGTTATTGATGGCTTTCAAAGGAAAACTGAATGAACATGGCTTGCTGCCGCTGCCGTTCCGGCCTGATGAGATACCGGGACGTCTTCTGCCGGCGGATGAACCCATGCACTTTACGGTAAACGGCCTGGAAGGCATAGAGGTCGTGCCCTATCTGGAAATTGAACCGCATACATCATTTACCTGTTTCCCGGTCTTTGCGGCAAAGGGATGAATCCGCATCAGAGGATGACGCCGGTCATGCCTAAGCGGGCGAATTCATCCAGGGGCACGGCTGCTAAATTCTGCTCCTGCCGGATATCCAGTGTGAAATCACGTCCGGCCATCGGGTATTTGGCGGCGGCAAGCGGATTATAAGGCAGCAGCTCCACGCGCTGCGGCAATGTGCGGGCGTCGGCCAGCCAGGCGGCGATCCGTTTCAGGTGGGCCGGTTCGTCATTGATGCCCGGGATCAGAGGAATACGGACGACATAAGGCAGCGTTTGCCGTTTCAGCCAGGCCAGGTTGCGCAGGATCGGTTCGTTGTCGACGCCGGTCCATTGGCGGTGCCGGTTTGCCTCGAGCAGTTTGATATCCACATACATTCTGGTGCATGCCAGAGCAGTCTGACGGAAAACGGTTTCGCCGGCATAACCGGATGTTTCGACCACGGTGTCGACCTCGGCCAGACGGCTGAGCAGCGCCAGCAGGAACTCCGGCTGCGCCAGGGGCTCACCGCCGGAAAACGTGATGCCGCCGCCGCTGAAAGCTAATGCTTCGGCTTGGCTCAGCAATTGTCCGGCCAGATCCGCGTCGTCGTATATCTGACCGGCAATCTTGATCAGGTTTTGCGGACAAATATGGACACAACGGCCGAAAGGCCGGCATTCAGGGTGCCCACACGGCCGGCGGCAGCGCCCGCAGCCGGTGCAGCCGTTCCGTGAAACCAGCAGCTGCGGCCGCGGATCGATCCCCTCCGGATTGTGGCACCACGCGCAGCGCAGCGGACAGCCTTTAAGAAAAACCGTCGTGCGCAGCCCGGGCCCGTCCTGCAAGGTCAATTCCTTGATGTCAAAAACCATACCTTTGCTCATAAGCGGCCGTCCTTCACGCCATGTTCATAACGGCGGGCTTCATACGACATATTCCTGCCGGGCGATGACATGATCCTGATAAGCTTTGTCCAGTTCGACAAAATAAGCGCTCCAGCCCCAGACGCGGACGATCAGACTGCGATATTGCTCCGGATGGCGCTGCGCCGCCAGCAGTTCCTCTTTATCGACCGAATTGAGCTGCAGCTGATGTCCGCCGGACAGGATAAACAGCTGAATCATCTGGGCAACCTTGCGCAGATTTTCCTGATTGCGAAAAACACCGGCATGGATTTCCAGAGTCAGGGGTCCGCCGTTGATGACTTGTTTCAAGTCCGGTTTGGTAAAAGAGCGGATAACCGACAACGGCCCTTTACTTTGGACAAAAAGCTCCGGAGCGTAATTGGCGGCGAACGCTTCGCCTTTCCGTCGGCCGCCGGCCGTAGCGCCGGTCTGTTCGCCGTACCACAAGTAATACATGGCGGAGCCGGTGCCGGCTCTGAAGCATCCGTTCCGTTCGTTGACCAGCCGTTCGGTCGCGCGGCCGAACGACGCGAGCAGACGGACGGCCAGATCATCGGCTTCCGCCTGGTCGTTGCCCCACTTGGGCATCTGGTAACGCAGTTCTGCCAATAAAGCGTCGTCGCCGGCAAAATCCCGCTCCATGGCGGCTTTCAACTGGCCGGCCGTTATCCGATGCTGGTCGAATACAGCCGCTTTGACAGCGGCCAGGGCATCGACGGCTGTCGATAAACCGACGCCATGCA
>CAYRWC010000392.1:0-2528 GCA_964427795.1 uncultured Oscillospiraceae bacterium
TGATGCCAAGCACGATAAAGAAGGTATATGGTTTGGCTTTTATTCCGGCTCGGGAAAATGATCTTTTTGCCATAGTCCTGTCGCACGTCCTTTCTTCGTTTGCCGCAGTCATCGGCCGATCCGTCCGTAAAACCGGATCTGGAGAGACATGCAAACAAATATACATTATAGGCAATTGGCCCGGGTTCCTCAAGAGGTTTTCCGCAAAGTTATTGAAAGAACAGCGGGGACCTTCAGACTTTCAGACCTACAGAGGATATCCCGGCGCAAGAGAGAAAAAGCCGCTGTCGATTAGCATTGGCTATCGGCAGCGGTTTTTAATCACTTTCACCCGGGCCGGCCGGCGGCAATATCATGTATCTGCCTGGCAAACCGGCCGGACAACGGCTTTGATCAGTCTAAAATGCGGCGGATGGTGATCAGCTTTACACCCCAGGAGAGATAATTGCTGACGCTCCGCAGGTCAACTCTGTCCAGGCGCGAAGACGCGTGGATCATATTCCCGTTGCCGACATAAATGCCTACGTGGGTGATCGAGGTCTTGCCGTCGCTGCTGCGGGTATCCATGCAAATAATATCGCCGGCTCTCAGATCCGAGTAGGATACGCCGGTACCGATGTTGTAATACCCGCTGGTCGATCTCGGTACGGTGATGCCGATCTGCCGGTAAACCCAGGAAACAAAACCGGAACAATCGAATCCGCTCATGCTTGAGCCGCCATGGACATAATGGACGCCCAGAGCGCTGTACGCCAGGTCGACAACCTGTCCGACGCTGCCGCTGTATGTCGGGCCGTCGCGGGTCGCCGGCGCCGATGATCCCGTACTCTTGGACGACTTTGTCGTTTTGGTTACGACAACCGGAGCGGTCTTGGTCAGATAATCGGACGCCACATAGCCTACGGTTCCGCCTGAAGTCTTCACTTTCGACCAACCGTCGCCGATGCCCAGACGCGTCAATTTCGCTTCATTTTTCAAAGTATCGAGAATCTCAGCCGATGTTGACGGTTCAGAGCGAAGATTCAATTTGTTGGCGTCTACATATACGGTTTCTTTAACCGACTCAAAAACCATCGTCTTGCTGGTATATTCGGTTTTCAAGTATCCGACGGTGTCTTGATACAGCACCTGCATCCAGTCGGCATTTTCGCCCTGGCACTGCACTTTGTCGCCGAACTTCAACTGAGCGACAATCTCCGAGTCGGTCGATGGTCCGGCTCTGAGATTCAGGGTATTGGCCGAAATGTAGAGGACATAATCCACAGCCGCATAGGGCGGATCTGTCGGCTCTGTAGCCGCCGGTGAAGCATCTGTGGCGGGTTCGCCGGTTTCGCCGGTTGCTGCTCCGGCGTCGTCTTCGTCATAATCGTCATCGTACGGACCGTTGACTGAAGGATCATAGGAATCGGCAGTCGGGTCGGTCAACGTTGCGGTCGTCGTGCCATTTTCCTGCAGACCGCGGTTGTAGAGTTCTGCGCCGGCATCGAACTGGTCCAAAGGTGCCAGAGCATATCCGGCTGATAACGTTGCATCCTCGTCAGTATCCATATTGTCGTCAGTTTTAGCCGTCGGATCATTCCATGCGGACGCTAATCCAAGCGGCTGACTGAGTAGAGGCATTGCTAAGATGAATGACAACAAAGCGGTTACCATCAGGTTGCGGATTTGGCAGGGGGTTAGCTTTTTTCTATGCATATTCCCTCCATCTTTCCCTAATGTAATCGAAGGTAAACTTCAATCCAAAAGCCATTATAACGATCAAAAACAATAACGTCAATTTAAATGGCATCAACTCGTAACATTTTGGCAATATTGACCGAAACTATCGCCTTATTTTTAGGTTATTTTGCGAATACAAATGTACATGTTTACAAATGAAGTCTTTTTATGATTTCTTCACGGATCGATTGACGGCGGGCGATCGTCAGGCAAACCATCGCCAGCGCCAGGCAGGGAATCAGGACATAAAACGACCAGCCCAGGCGCCAGGAACCGTAAAGATATTGCTCGACAATCCATTCGACGCCCATAACCAGCAGGCTGATCGACACCAGGATGGCGGCCGGGATGACAAAACCGCGTAAAATCCGATGCAGGATTAAAAACGCATTGAGATAAATCAGCCCCGCGGTCAACAAAACCAGCGGCAGCGCTAACGTCATATACCAGTTGGCATCCTCCTGCAGCGTGGCGATCAGCAGCAGGTAAAGCAGCAAAGCCGCCAGATCAGGTATCAATAAGCCGGTTAAAAAAGGTTTGCGGTAAAGATAAAAGGGGACAATCATCGTCCAGGCCAGCGCCAGGGCTCCGGCGACATATAAGCTCCAGGAAAGCAGCCCGTTCTGGCTGAGATTGATGGCCAGGCACAGCAAAGCCGGAAAGATGAAAACGATCGAAAGGATCGAGGCGATAAACTGGCGGTTTATTTTCGCGTTGATCGGATCCAGCCGTCTGGGATAAGGGCGGATCGCTTTTTCATCATAAGGCTGCAGCGGGTTGATCACCTCGACGCCGCACAGGGGACAATA
>CAYRWC010000393.1:0-2506 GCA_964427795.1 uncultured Oscillospiraceae bacterium
GTAAAGCTCTTGCCGATTGCCGACTTGAAATAACGCGAGAAATAACTGTAGCTCATATTGCATTGCCGGGCCATGGCCTCGGCGGTCAGGTTTTGCATGTATCGCCGGTCCAGACAATCGAAAACAGCCTGCAAACGCTCCATATCTTTCTCTTTAAGGCTGTAGCCGGGCTCGGCCTTCAAGCCTTTGGACTGCCAGCTGCGCAGGACCCAAAGGAAAATCCGGCAGATATTGGTGCGCACCGCCAGGTCAAAACCGTAAACTTGATCGGTAAATTCCCGCAGAGCCTCGGTAATCAGGCCCGGTAAAGGCGTACTGCCGATTTCTTCTTCCGGAAACAGCTTTTGCGGCGATTCTTTAGCCATAGTGAAAGGAAGCACATACCGTGACTCAAAAATCGAACGGGAAGCCGTATACAGGATTTCCGGATCGAATTTAATACAGATATACCGGGTTTTCGGTTCTCCCCAAATGGCGTGGACATCGCGGGCGTTGATCAGGATCATGTCGCCCTTTTGAAAGGTATAAGCCTGGCCGTTCAGAAAAACCGTCGCGCTGCCGCGTGTGGCATAAAGAATCTCGATGGCATAATGCCAATGCGCCGCGCACATGAGCGGCGTTTCCAGATAAGCCTGCAGATGACAGTGAAAAGGATAATAAGGCCTGCCGTCGGCCGGTTTCTGATCTTCATAATAAGGTTCATTCATAGCCGGCCTCCCGGTGCGCCGGCATGAGCCGCCGGCTTCGACAAAATTCTGCCATGTTCCGATTATATACCACGAAAAGAGATTACAGCAAGATCGTTTGTCGCAAGACAAAAATTTGATACATTTCGACAGCATCGGACTATAACTAAAGCAATTCATTTGGTAACGTCAATGTATCTTGGGTTTTTATGTGGCGCGGGCTACGGCCGGCAGCATAGACCGATAATGACATGAGGTGACAAAAAATGGATGTAAAAATTGGTTTACAGCTTTATTCGATTCGCAGCGCGATGGCCGACGACTTTTTCGGATCACTTGAAAAAGTGAAGGCCGCCGGATACAACTGCGTGGAATTTGCCGGCTACGGCGATTATACCGCTGCGGAAATCAAAAAAGAACTGGATCGTATCGGTTTGGAAGCATATTCCTCCCATGTCGGATACGAGCAGCTGGACCGGCATCTCGACGAAGTGGCCGCTTATAGCGCGGAACTGGGCCTGTCCTGGGTTATCTGCCCGGGTTATCCGATCAAAACAGCGGACGATTGCCGCGCGATTTCAGCCATACTCGTCAAGGCGGCGAAGAAACTCGAGCCTATGGGCATTCGGGTCGGTTATCATAACCATTACCGCGAGTTGGAGAAGATCGACGGCCAGTATATCTTCAATTTGATCCTGAAAAATGACGCCGGCATCAAACTGGCGGCGGAAGTCGACACCTGCTGGGTCCAGTATGCCGATGTCGACCCGGTTGCCTTTATCGACAGCCTGGGCAGCCAGGCCGGCCCCCTGCATTTTAAGGATATCAACACGAATTACAAGAATCTGGCCGGAGGCGAAATCAACGCCGAAGTTGGCACCGGCATGATCGATTTCCCGGCTGTTGTCGCGACAGCCCGCCGCAACGGCATTTTAGACAAGGGCTTCATCGTTGAGCAAGAAGCCTTTACCCGCGATATGTTCGAAAGCATCAAGATCAGCTGCGACAACATCAAGAAAATGCTGGCTTGAGAACCGCATCAGGCAGACCGGCCGACCGGCCGGATGACCCATATAAGAGAAACAGAGGAGTAAGCATTATGTCGGAGAAAATTTTTAAAGTCGGTATCATCGGCTGCGGCGGTATAGCCAACGGCAAGCATTTGCCGGCGCTCAAGAAACTGAAACAAGTAAAAATTGTCGCATTTTGCGATATCATCAGGGAAAAGGCCGAGAAAGCCGCCGAGGAATATGGCGAACCCGGCGCCAGGATCTTTACGGATTACCGTGAGCTGGTTGCCCTGACCGATCTGGATGTCATCCACGTCCTGACCCCGAACAAATCCCACGCGCCGATAACCATCGCCGCTCTGGAAGCCGGCAAGCATGTCATGTGCGAAAAACCGATGGCCAAGACGGCCGCGGAAGCCAAAGCCATGGTTGATACGGCGAAAAGAACCGGGAAGAAACTGACGATCGGCTATCAGAGCCGTCATCGCAGCGATTCGATGTACCTGAAACAAATGGTGGAAGCCGGCGATTTGGGCGAAATCTACTATGCCAAGGCCCATGCTGTCCGCCGCCGCGCCGTTCCGACCTGGGGCGTTTTTCTGAACGAAGATGAACAGGGAGGCGGCCCGCTGATCGATATCGGCACGCATGCTCTGGATTTGACACTGTGGGAAATGAACAATTATGAGCCGGCTTATGTCGTAGGCAAAACCTACCGCAAACTGGCCGATAAAGAGAATTCCGCTAATGCCTGGGGACCTTGGGATCCGAAAAAATTCACTGTTGAGGATTCGGCTTTCGGGTTTATCA
>CAYRWC010000394.1:0-2503 GCA_964427795.1 uncultured Oscillospiraceae bacterium
TTTGAGCATTTTGAAGTTATTTCGCTGAGTACGCCGGACAACCGCAATATGGTTTTATTTCCGGAAAAGATCAATGGTCATTATGTGCGTCTTGAAAGGCCCATGCCGGTTTACGGCCGTGAGGGCAAAGATTGTTTCGACATCTGGCTGTCGGAATCACCCGACCTGGTATATTGGGGAAAATCCCGACTGGTACTCGGCGTGGAAGATGTGCCTTACTGCAATAATAAAATTGGACCCGGCGCGCCGCCGGTTAAAACCGATAAGGGCTGGCTGACTATTTTTCATTCAGTCGATCTGGATACGGCGCGCGGCAAGAACGGATGGGAAGAAAAGTGGCAGAAACGTTATGTGATCGGCGTTATGCTGCTTGACCTGAACGATCCGTCAAAGGTGATCGGAATGTCCAAGGTTCCGCTGATGGTTCCGGAGGGCCAGCTTGAACTGGAAGAAGGTTTTCGCACCAATGCGCTTTTCCCGTGCGGCATGCTCATCGAAGCCAATAATCAAGTGCGCATTTATTATAGCGCCGGCGATGCCATCGTACGTCTGGCAACCGCCGATCTGAACGAAATGCTTGCTTTATGCGATCAGCCGAGAAAATAAACCGGCAGCACAGGGTTGTGTTGACATAAGCCTTTTCATCCAATACGATGAAAAGGAGGATGGAACAACATGCGCAGCGAACAAGATATTATGAACATGATTCTGAACACAGCCCGTGCCGACGACCGCATCCGGGCGGTTTTATTGGTTGGTTCGCGGGCGAATCCAGCCGTGCCGAAGGATTGTTACCAGGATTATGACATCACTTATTTTGTCATGGACATCGCGCCTTTTTTCAATAATCCCGCATGGGTCGAGGCGCGTTTTGGCAAACCGCTGATCATGCAGATGCCCGAGACGATGCGTTATCCGGACGGCGACGGCTGTTTCAATTACATGATGATTTATCCCGACGGCGTTCGCCTGGACCTGAGCTTTGAATTTAAGCCATATGTCGATAACGGGGAGCCGGCCATAACGCTGCTCGACAAAGACAACAGCGGCGGTTTTTTGCCGGTTTTGCGCGCGCCCGACGACAAACATTGGCATATCCAACCGCCGACGCCGCTTTTTTATTTCTCCTGCTGCAATAATTTCTGGTGGTGTCTCAACAACGTCGCCAAAGGCATCGCCCGGGACGAATTACCTTATGTCATGCATATGCTGAATGATGTTGTCCGGCCTGAGCTGCACGACATGATCAACTACTATATCGGCATACAATTCGGATTCAATCTTTCTACCGGCAAAAACGGCAAATACTTTAAAAAATTTTTGTCTCCGGAGCTGTACGCTCAATATGCCGCTACTTATTCCGGCAGCAATTATGACGATATCTGGCTCTCGATCGAGGCTATGTGCCGTTTATTTCATACCTTGGCGGTTGCCGTGGCGGCGCGTTGCGGTTTTACTTACCGTCAGGAAGAAGAGAACGGCATGCGTGAGTATATGCATATGGTAAAAGATCATCTTTTATAATATGCATTCCAGTTTCTGGAAGCGGATAAAGACGTCATTGCTGAACCTTTTTGGAACTTGAGTATACCGGCGATACTTAAATCGTATATAGACTATATCACGGTCACAGAAATCATATTCAAGTTGAAAGGGGTGTGTTCATTTGAACACACCCCTTCATGATCGCAGCCTTTATGATTCCGCCTGATACGCTGCTTTCCGGCGGTTATATGAATGCTCAGCGGATCGGTTCGGCGGTGTTCTTGGCTTTCTTTTGTTTTTGTTTTCTTTTATACCCGTACAAAACACCCGCTGCCGGGATCAACAGAAGAAGCAGGATCCACCAGGGGAAGGTGCAGCCGGCCGGACGGTAGCCAAGCGCGTAGATAGAAAAATTCTTCACATGAAGGATGACGTATCCATCGCTGATCTCCAGATATTCACCGTCGCTGTTTGGGGTCGCCGTGATGGTCTGAGGTTCTCCTTCATGAATGCGGTAGACCACAATCGTCGATTCACGGCCTTTCATTACATCCGGAATGGGGATGGCGACATCTAACATCTCATTGAGGCTGATCAGCCGGGTGGTATTGTCGCCGACCGTCTTATACAATGATAAATCTACGTACAGGCCGACCGTTGTGTTTCCGCTCAAGGCGTCCAGCTGATTTTTCTCGGTTTCATCGACAAATTCAACTTTATTGGCTACAAGACGGATTTCTATTGGCTCTTGAGCGTCGAGATCTTTTTGCGTGATACCCTTGTTGTCATCCTCCACCGTGTTCACGAAGACACCGGATAGATTGCCGACAGCTATGTCGGGAGCCCCTTCCTTGACCTCGACCACCGTGTTTTGGTTGAGATTCTGCAGCGTAAATGCCGCCTGACTTTGAGTTTCCGCCTTGACCTCCAAGATCCGGGTATCTTTGTAGCTGCCGGTACTGACAACCGTGTTATAGAAGCCGGCTGCCAGATCCTTAAATTCAATGGAACCGGAGGC
>CAYRWC010000395.1:0-2497 GCA_964427795.1 uncultured Oscillospiraceae bacterium
TGATGCGCTGGAACAGCAAACGCTTTGGCTTGGTGCCGCCGTCGCATTTTATTCCGATTGCCGAGCGGACCGGGGTGATCCTGGATCTGGGACGGCAGACGATCCTGCAGTGCCGTCGTGATCTGCCGTTATTCCAATCGGTTTTCGGCGATAAAATCTTTCTGTCGATGAATATTTCGCTGGTGCAGCTCATGGATGGCCATGCTGTAGAGGAGATCGTCCGCAATCTCGGCCGGATGGGCGCGAACGCCGGTCATTTTGTCATCGAAATAACCGAAACGCAGTATGTCGAGAATTACAACCAGCTGCATGATGTCATCAAGCGGTTCCGTAATTACGGCATCCGGGTGGCGATCGATGATTTTGGCACGGGGTATTCGTCTTTAAATAAATTGATCGATCTGGACATCGATATGATCAAGGTCGACCAGTCTTTTACACGGGATATCGAAACCAAACCGCGCAGTCAGGCGCTGCTGAAGGTGATCACGTCGATGGCCGAGGTTTTCCATTTCGACCTTTTGATCGAAGGTGTGGAGAACGAGCAGCAGATGAGCTATATCGATCAGAACCGGGTCAAATATATTCAGGGTTATCTGTATGGCCGGCCGCAAAAAGTTGATTATTGGCTGAAAGATAACGGTGGCCAG
The DNA here is from genome assembly GCA_964427795.1 of uncultured Oscillospiraceae bacterium. Lineage (GTDB taxonomy): Bacteria > Bacillota > Clostridia > Saccharofermentanales > UBA5734 > JAYFQE01. The sequence continues at coordinate 651 of CAYRWC010000395.1, forward strand.
TCCGATCATTGTATGCTATAGTGAAAAAGGTCCGGACCGGCGGTTGGCATGCCGGCGTCGCACGGGCTGCGGCATAACCGGTACCGGCCGATTTTATGAATATGACGAGGTTTTGCAGCCATGAAACAAATTAGAGTAACCGTATGGAATGAATTCAGACATGAACGCGAAATGCCGGAAGTCAAGGCCATCTATCCTGAAGGTATGCACAAGACCATTGCCGACGCTTTAGGCCGCGAGGAGGATTTAATCGTCCGGACCGCCGTTTTGGATGATCCGGAACAGGGCTTGTCGGACGAAATTATAGCTTCGACGGATGTTATGCTGTGGTGGGGACATTGCGCTCACGGCGAGGTTTCCGACGCGGTCGTGGAGAAGATCTATCAGCGCGTCCTCGATGGCATGGGCTTGATTGTCCTGCATTCCGGCCATGCATCGAAAATCTTCCGCAAACTGATGGGCACGAATACGCAGACACTAAAATGGCGGGAAATTGCCGAACGGGAACGGATCTGGACGATCGAACCCGGTCATCCGATCGCCGACGGCATCCCGGAGCATTTTGAATTGGAGCATGAAGAGATGTACGGCGAGCGGTTCGATATTCCGACGCCGGACGCGCTTGTTTTCGTCAGCTGGTTTTCCGGCGGCGAGGTTTTCCGCAGCGGCTGCTGCTTCCAGCGCAGCCGGGGCAAAGTTTTCTATTTCCGTCCCGGTCACGAGTCTTTCCCGGTTTATCATCAACCGGTCATTCAGAAGATCCTGGTCAACGCGGTTCGCTGGGCGGCGCCTGTCAAATCCGCTCCGTCTGTCGTAGACCTGGTCGAACCATTGGAAGAGGTGAAAAAACGTGGCTGAAGCATTATTCCCGAGAACCCTGGTCGACGGCGTTTCCGTATCACGCCTGATCATCGGCACCAACTGGCTGAACGGTTATAGCCATACTTCGGCTGCCGCGGACGCCGGAATCAAGAACCTCAATCAAACGACCGCCAATGCCGTGGCTGTCCTGGAAGAATTTCTGGCTGCCGGTGTGGACACGATTATGGGCGGCATGTCGCAGCTGGTGGTCGACGCTGTTCATATAGCGGAAGAACGGACCGGCAAGAAGATCATTATCATCGATACGCCGCCTTTCGATTGTTCTGACACGGCAGCCGGACGCAAAAACGCGGCGGAAGCCTTCGACCGCTCGCGCCAGATCGGCGCGACCTTCTGTTTCCCGCATCACAGCACGGCCGAACAACTGGTGCGCAAGGACAAGCACACCATCGAGCGCTTGCCGGATTATCTGGAAATGATCCGCGACCGCGGCTTGATTCCCGGCTTGTCGGCGCATATGCCGGAACTGATCCTCTATTCGGATGAACAGAACTATGATGTCGCTTCCTACATCCAGATTTATAATTGCATGGGCTTTTTGATGCAGATCGAAATTGAGAGCGTCAATAAAATCATCTGGCAGGCGAAGAAACCGGTCATGACGATCAAACCGATGGCCGCGGGCCGGACGACGCCGTTTGTCGGACTTAATTTTTCCTGGAACACCCTGCGTTCCTGCGACATGGTCACGATCGGCTGCATGACACCGGCTGAAGCCTATGAGGTTATCGAGATTTCTTCGGCCGCCATCGATCGCCGCCAGACGAATCTTGAAGGGCGGAGCAGCCTGTGCAAAACCGCCATCATCAAGTGAACTTCAGGCGTTCGGTCTGAAGCGTTATCGATACGCGCGGGAACGGACGAATCCCTGAGTAGATCCTTGGACCGGAAAAATGATGACAAAACCGGCGGCCGCCAATCGGCTGCCGGTTTTTTTCAGTGTGCCGGCATACCGGCGGCTGATT
>CAYRWC010000396.1:0-2496 GCA_964427795.1 uncultured Oscillospiraceae bacterium
CGTGATCCTGCCGGTCCAGCGTTACGCCTTCTTCCTTCAGCCAGCCGTCTAATTCACTGAAGGTCAGAACGGCAAACAATTCCCGGTTTTCCTGCCGCTCGAATTTCTTAGCGGCACAGGGTCCGATAAAAACAACCTTGGCCCGGTTGGCATAAATCTGCTTCAACATGCGCGCGTGCGCGACGGCCGGCGTTTGCACCGGCGCCAGGCTGGGCACCAGGGACGGGTAGTATTTTTCAACAAGGAGGTTCAGGGAAACACAGGATGTGGTGATGATATTCGGCATTTTGCCCTGACGCATCAGGTTTTCGTATTCACGCGTAACCCGGTCGGCGCCGATGGCGGTTTCTTCGATATGGGCAAAGCCCAGCTGTTTGAGCGCGAATGACAGTTCCAGGATCGACGCGCCGGGAAAAGCGGCAATATAGGAGGGCGCCAGGGACACATAAAGCTTTTCGCCGCGGCGGATCGCCTTCTTTACCGTGTCTAGTTCCGAAATGATCGAACGGGCATGGTGCGGACACTCCAAGAGACAGCGCCCGCAATAAATGCATTCGTCATCGATTATATTGGTCTTGTCGTTCAGGCAAGCGATCGCTTTGACGCTGCAATTTCGAATGCATTTATAACAATTTTTGCATTCAGCCGGCGCAACGCGGATTACAGGTTCCATGCATATGTCCTCATGTTCGGGCCGATCAGTGTATCCGTTTTATTTTAGCAAGATTCGCCCGGCTATTCAATAAAAACAACGTAACGCCGGACACGGTTAATAGAAACAGCGTTCCACATGTTTGCCGAGGTCGGCCATAATCCCGGCCAGATCGTCGATCAGCTTGCGTTTAATGCTCAGGTCGGCCGGCAGATTGGGGTTCTGGTGCGCCGGATTGATGGCGCTGCCGATAAACAACCGCAGGCAAGTGCATTTTTCCAGGAGGATTCCGGCCAGTCTGGCTGCGCCGTTTCCGGCATCCAGACGGCGAAAAAAATCCGGTCCGGCTTTATTTTCCCGGTATTCGCGCAGCAGTTCCACCGTCCGGCTTAATGTCAGAACGCCTTCTGTAACCAGGTCGATACCTTCGATCGACGCGGCCGGCGGAATCTGCGGATCATCATCATAGAGCTGGGTTTTCACTTTTCTGTCCAGCAGCCGGGCAACCATATTCGCGCTTGATCCGCCGCAAACAACCTTACAGCCCGATGATTTCATAAACCGGCGCACCATCCGCGCGTCATCCTGCCGGTTGGCGGGCGGTCCCGATAACAGGTTGACGCAGGTTTCGGTTCGGACACAAGCTACCAAAACCGTCGCATCATCGCCGGGCCGGTTCAAATAAAGGTCGCCGACGGCTTGTATCAGAGACGCCGCCAGCCGGGGAGCCGATGAGTCGGGACGAATCAGTCCGCATAACCATTCGGCGACATTATCTCGGCTCCAGCCGAAATTCAGCGTTGCCCCGACGCCGGCATAGATCACGCCGTCGCTGATCATCGTCAAGACATCGCCGGGCAGAACCGTGAAATGGGTTTCATATACCCCTTTTCCGGCATATTCCCGATAAATGCACGGCAGATTCAACACTTTGCCCTGCCGGATAAAAATCAGGAAAGGATTGTCAAATTCCACCAAATAACCGTCTCCCGAGTCGGACAGGCACAGAATGCTGAACGTCGAATAAGCCAGTTTCCGCACATGGCATTCCGGCAGCGTGCAGACGATCGTTTCAACAGCCTGTTCGACCGAAGCGCCCTGAGCCAGCATGGTTGAGATGATTTTGCTGGTCAGCGTGGCCAGAATATTGGCTTTGACGCCGCTTCCCAAACCGTCGGCCAGAACGGCAACCGTTGTGCTGCCGATCCGTACGACCTCTGCTTTGTCGCCGCACAGTTCCTCGCCGTACTTGGTCAGGCTCTGGCTGGCTAAGCTGATATGCAGGCTCATCACTCATCACCGTCGATCAGGATTTCTTTAAGCCTGGTCAGCGTCACTTTCGTTTCGGCCGTCGTTTCGCCCAGCAAACTGGCGATCTGCTGAGCAGCGACCATTTGCTTATTGATGACGTTCTGCGCCATTTCCACCGCTTCGACTTTCAGTTTATAGGTACGGTCGCGCTGCCGTTGATTGCTGGTGATATCCTTGAACAAGCCCATGACCATCTTGACCTCGGACAGATAGATGATGCTTTGCAGGGTTGTTATGCCCAGCTCTTCATAAGTGATTTTCTTGTCATAAATAGATTGATGATCGTCAAGAACGCTTTGAAAATCAACAGCGTTAATCAATTCGTACAGACCTTTGCCCAGGACTTGCCCGCGGCGGCAGCCAAAAAGTTTTTCGGCAGCCGCGTTGAACTCGACAATATTTTGTTCGCTGTCAATGATAATCGCCGCGTCGGGGCTTTCCGACAACACATAATTTGCCAGAGACTCAGCCCGCGGCTTCATATAGGGCATGCACATGGACAATTCCGCTTTGCCCTGGTAAACAGCCGTCAC
>CAYRWC010000397.1:0-2496 GCA_964427795.1 uncultured Oscillospiraceae bacterium
ATTATTGATGTCCACAATCATCCCGAATGGCACAAACACAATCTAGATGCCTTCCTGGAAAACATGAAGCAGTACAACATTGACAAAACCTGGCTCCTGAGCTGGGAATCGCCTGCGGACGAGTATGATCCCTATATCAACCAGATTGTCCCTTTCATCGGCTTGACCGGTCCGATTCCGTTTTCCCGCTGCGTTGAATACGCCGAACGGGCGCCGGGCAAATTCATTTTGGGCTACGCTCCGGATCCGCGCCGGCCGGAAGCGATCGATCAGCTGAAGGCCGCGATCGACATCTACGGCGTCCGGGTCTATGGAGAATTGAAAGTACGGATGATGCTCGATAATCCGGACGCGCTGCGTATGTTCCGCTTTTGCGGTGAAAAAGGTCTGCCGGTTACCGTTCACCTGGACTACGAGTTTTCAACAGGCGCGACTTATCCGCGCCGGAACTATTGGTACGGCGGCGGCATCGAAGCTCTGGGCCGGGCACTTAAAGCCTGTCCGGAAACCATCTTCCTCGGTCACGCTCCGGGCTTCTGGGCGCATATTTCCGGCGATGACAAATACGATAAAGACGCATACCCGACCGGACCGGTTCTGCCCGGTGGCCGTCTGATCAGCCTGCTGCGCGAATGCCCGAACCTTTATTGCGACCTGTCGGCCGGATCCGGCTGCAACGCCATGACCCGCGATCCCGAATTTGCCCGTCGTTTCCTGATCGAATTCCAAGACCGCGTTCTTTATGGCCGCGACTATTGCGATAACGTCCATCAGGATTTCCTCAATTCGGTTCAATTGCCGCAAACCGTCCTGGATAAGATATATTCCGGAAACGCGCTGCGTCTTGTTCCTCTGCAATGAACCGGCTGCCGCTCTGTTAATCAGTCATTGCTAATATAAATGAGGTGAAACGAAATGAAAGACTTGAAAATTGCTCTGATCGGCCTGGACACAAGCCACGCCATCGAATTTCCGCGCCGGATGCAAGCGCCGGACTGCGAACCGCAATACCATGTCGACGGACTGCGGGCCGTCGCCTGCATGCGGTTTAAAACGCCTTTTACCAATGACGCCGTCCTCGACGAACGGCAGAAGCAGCTGGAAAGCTGGGGCATAAAAGTAACCGCGTCTTTTGAGGAAGCCGTTGCCGATTGCGATGCCGTTATGATTGAAATCAACGATCCGGCTTATCATTGGGAATATTTCCAGAAATGCGCGGCGCTGGGCAAACCTGTATTTCTCGATAAACCGTTAGCCGATGATTTTGCCGCCGGCCGAAAAATCGCCGACCTTGCCGAAGCCCGGAAAATCAAAGTCATGTCCTGTTCTTCCCTGCGGTTTTCGCAAAATCTGGAATCTGCCTGTGCCGCCGTTCCCCAGCCTTTCCAAGCTTATTGCTATGGACCCTTGGGCGACGCGCCCGCCGGCGAGAGCGTCGTCTGGTACGGTGTGCACTCGTTCGAGATGATGTCCCGGATGATGGGCCGCGGCGCCCTTCGGGTTGACGCCCGTCAGGACGCGTCCGGTGTTGTCGCTATTGTCGAGTATCCGGAAAACCGCCGCGGCATCGTCGAGCTGACCAATGATGCTTATGCTTACGGCGGCACCCTCCGCGACAAAAACGCCAACCAATCCTACATTGTCGACGGATCAATGATTTATACCGAGCAGCTGCGGATTATCCGCGCCTTTTTCCAGACCGGCACGGCTCCGGTTTCCATGGCCGACAGCCTGGAGGTTATCGATTTGCTTGATACGGCTGTCCGTTCATGCAAAGCCGGCCGCCCCGTCAAGATGAACCAGGCGGAATAACAACAATCCTGCCGCATAAACAGCCTGAATCCTTAGGGGGGTCATCTCAGAATGAGTATTTTGAGATGACCCCTTTTTTGCGTTTCACGATCTTTGGTCAACATATATTTGAAATCATATGATTTCGGTTGACTTTTATTCAACACGGCAGATAATAAAAGAAAAATTCAATGACAAGGTACGGCCTTGGAGGATAGATATGCTGCATGAATTTTCACGGACCGAATTGCTGATCGGCAAAGAAGCGCTGGACCGCTTGAAAAACAGCAAAGTGGCGGTATTCGGCATCGGCGGCGTCGGTTCGTACGTTGTCGAAGGCCTGGTCCGTTCCGGGGTCGGACATTTTGTGCTGATCGACGACGACCGGATTTGTTTGACGAATATCAATCGCCAGCTGCATGCGACACATAAAACCATCGGGCACTATAAGGTCGACGCCATGCGCGACCGGATCCTTGACATCAATCCTCAGGCTACGGTCGAAACCCATCAGCTTTTTTTTCTGCCGGAAACAGAGGCGGATTTATTGACATCCGATCTTGATTATATTGTCGACGCCATCGATACGGTCAGCGCCAAAATTGAATTAGTCATCCGGTCTCAGGCTTTGGGCATACCGATCATCAGCTGTATGGGCGCCGGCAACAAGCTTGATCCCACGCGATTTGAAGTAGCCGATATTTA
>CAYRWC010000398.1:0-2482 GCA_964427795.1 uncultured Oscillospiraceae bacterium
ATGATCACCCGCGTGCCTTTCTTGACAATGGCACAATGGCTGGTCACCACACAGGTGGTTCCGTTGCCGGTAATGATGATCTCGCCGACCGGCAGCAATCGGGTCAGTAAATCGGTATAGCAATATGGATTGACCGGTTTTTGTTTATGCCAATATTCGCCGCAGACTACGGGATAACGGTTTTTCCGCTCCACAGCCCACCGTAGCCATTCGGATTTGTCTCCGATACCGGTTTCATCAAGAGCCTTCGCCAAAGCGGGAATAAAATCACGGATATCGGCGTGAATCGGCATATCCGGTTGGACGGTCGGCTTTTTCAGTTCGACGGGATCGATGTCGACGACGATTTTATAAGCGCAGCGGGCCCAGGCTTTCCAGTTGAAACCGACCTGGCGGATCGATAGCCGGCAGCCCAAGGAAAGGATCAGATCGCTGTTTTGCACGGCGAAGTTTCCGGGACGATCGCCTAAATTGCCGGGACGTCCGATATAATAGGGATTGTCCGATTCGATCGCGTCAATGCCGTTCCAGGCTGTCACGACGGGTATTTTCAGTTGTTCGGCCAAGGATTTGACCGCTTCCTGCAGGTGATTTTGCGGGATGGCGGAACCCAGGTAGAGAACCGGTCGCTTCGCCTGCTTCAACCGAGCGATCACAGTCTCGATAGTCTGCCGCGAAGGTTGCTGCGGGATTTCACTTGCATCCTCCTGCGGGTCGTAACCCGGCAGTTCCGCCGGCTCGATCAGACTGCTCTGGACATTAAGCGGGATATCGAGCCACACCGGGCCCGGTCTTCCAGCCGTGCTGAGGAAGATAGCCCGCTCCAGATGATATTTGATGCTTTGGGGATCGATGACCATGACCGCGTATTTCGTCATGCAGCCGATTGCTTTCGTAATGTCAAATTCCTGATCGCCGACAGCCCGCAGCGGCAGGCCTGTCGACCTTGCCGTTGTATCGTAGCGGACCTGGCCGGAGATGACGATCATCGGGATGGAGTCTACCCAGGCACCCATCACGCCGGTTATCGCGTTGGTTCCGCCGGGACCGGTGGTCACACAGACAGCTGCCGGGATGCCGGTCACGCGGGCATAGCCTTCAGCCGCTATGGCGCAAGCTTGTTCATGGTGATTGAAAAGCGTCGATATGCCCGGGTGCTTGCCAAGGGCGTCATTGAGATGCATGGCGCCGCCGCCTGTGATCATGAATAACTGCCTGATTCCGTGTTCCACTAATGTATTGGCAATAAAATCGGCTACTCGAATGCTCATATTCGCTCCTTAATCGCATGATATCTGGTCATCTTTTTATTTATCTTCCATTAATAAGGACATATCGATCATATCTGATCTCTTATTATACCAGTCATATAGCATCTGTACACTATCAATATGTTCAGTAAATCGGAATGAAGGCAACAAGGCTTTCAGCCGGCCGTTATCGCCGGAATACTCCAAGCCCATGCCGGGTCGGCCGACGTGGATCGGCACTTTCGCGCCCGATAGGTCACGGACACGTTCGGCCAGCCAAAGCAGCGATACCGTCTCGTCTGTCGTAATATTGTACGCCCTGTACGGGACATCGTTATCAATAAAATAACATATGATGCGGATGGCGTCGTCAATCCAGATATAATCGAAGCGGCGATCTTGCTTGATCGTGATCGGCAGCCCTTTGATAGCTTTGCAGATCGCATTGGATATAAAACGGATTTCATAATTTTCATAAGGTCCGAAAATGCCAAAAATACGCAGATCCACCATTCTCGGGTCGTTCTCGATCAAACGTGAGCACAGATATTTGGAAAAGCCGGTTTCATCCCGGGGAATATGCTGGCCAAAATATGCTTCGCTCATGCGCGGCCGGTAATGGTTCATGTTATATTCCGACCCCGATCCCAGCATGATCAGACGGCGGATCGGCAATTGCCGGCAGCATTCATAAAGGTTTGTAAACATCATTAAATTGTGCAAGGCGACATCCCTAGTTTCGACGGCAGCGCGGTGACCTGGTTTGTTGGCGCCGTGGACGATCACGTCGATCCGGTTTTCCTGGACGTAAGCTAAAACGGCTTCCTGATTTAAAAGATCCAATTCTGCATGGCCGGGCGTATAAAGGGTGTATTGGCCGGATATCCGGTCAACCAGATTTCTGCCGATAAAGCCTGTCGAACCAGTCACTAATAGTCTCATGATGTCGCCTTTCTCTCAATGAAATCCCGTCGAGCCGAAGCCGCCGCCGCGGTCGTCACCGACTGTTTCCGGACTCGAGTGATCGACAAACCGCGCTTTCAGGCAGCGGCAGAAAACCATCTGGGCAATCCGGTCCCCCGGCTCAAAATAAATCGTTCCGTAAGGATTACCCCGTTCATCCAAATATAAGGTCTGTTCGCGCCATAAAGCGATTTCCCGGATCATCCGCATCCGGTCTGGGGCGGTTTCCGGCAGTTCGGGAATGCCTTCACGCAGCGGAAAAGCCAGGC
>CAYRWC010000399.1:0-2480 GCA_964427795.1 uncultured Oscillospiraceae bacterium
GCGGCCCTTATGAGCATGGCATTTCACCGGCGTGCAAAGCGTTGGTTGCGCCGATTGAACTGGTAACCGGAAAATCCGCCTATTTCATCGGTAAACCGAATCCGCTGATGATGCGTTCCGGCTTGAAGCTGCTGGGCTGCAAACGGGAAGAAACGGTTATTATCGGCGACCGGATGGATACCGACATCATCGCCGGCATCGAATCAGAAATCGATACGGTTTTAGTTTTGTCCGGCGTGACGTCATTGCAGACAATTGGCAATTTCCCATACCGGCCGCGTTATGTCATCAACGGGGTAGGTGAACTGGTCAGCCGCCCGGACGGCGATTGCGGCCTATTATAATTTATTCGTCATAATCATCCGGATCGGATTCGGCAGGATCAAATGAAACGGATCCTGTTGTTTGGCATGCCGGCGGCGTTTGGCTCGAGTTTCGCGTCAGACGGCGTATCTCGGAAATTTCTTTAAAGGTCAGATACCGCCAATCGCCCGGTTTCATGGAACCCAAGGTAACATTCATGATGCGGATCCGGATTAAATGCCGGACTTGATAACCGCAGGCTTCACACATCCTGCGGATCTGCCGGTTTAAACCTTGCGTCAAAATGATGCGGAATACGCGCGGCCCTTCGGCTATTACCCGGCATGGACGGGTTACTGTGTCAAGGATCGGTATGCCCTTGGTCATGCGGCTGATAAATTCATCCGTTATTACCCGATCGACCGTAACCCGGTATTCCTTTTCATGTTGATTGCCGGCGCGCAGAATTTTATTGACAATGGATCCGTCGTTGGTTAAAAAAATCAAGCCCTCAGAATCGCGATCCAATCGGCCGATCGGGAAAATCCGCTTGTCATAGCCGAGATAATCGATAATATTGTCGCGCCGGCTGGAATCAGTCGTGCAGGTAATGCCGATCGGCTTATATAAAGCCAGATAGACGTGATCGTCATCCCGCAGGATCGGTTCGCCTTTAACGCGGACGATTTGACCCGGATTGACATGACTGCCGATTTCAGCTGGCAATCCGTCGATGGTTACTTCGCCGGATTGAATCAGACGGTCCGCTTCACGGCGGCTGCAGCATCCGCTGTCGGCAATGTATTTGTTGATCCGAATATTTTCCGTTTCCTTTGCCATCGGTTGCTGCATCCTATATATGCGGTGACAAGCCGCCGTCGTCAAAGGCAGGCACTAACTGGAGATCGCCGTCGGTATCGACAGAAATGATCGGCAAATCAGGGAACCGTTCTTCCAATCCGGATACAAATACACTTTGTCCGGGCTGAGGCGGTGTCCCGACAATAACATAATGGATGTCGTTGCTCGCGACATATTCGGCTACCGATTCCATAGCATAATCATGAAATTTTATGATCATCTCGGCATCCAGCTGCTTAGCCCGATTAAAAAGATATTCAACTTCATCACTGCCGAACCAGTTTTCCATCCGACGGGGGCGTACGCAGATGACTTTTAATAATGAATCCGTGATATCGGCCAGCTTCCTGCCGGCTTCAATCAAACGACTGCAGGATTCCTGATCCGTAACGCAGACGAGAACCATGGGAGGCATCTTCCTTTCGATTATCGATGTACAGCAAAGGTTCTATCCTCGTTCATTTTAGCGGCTAAATATGAAGAGAGTATGTCCTGCCGGCAACAATTATATATCGTTTGTTTCTTCTCTGGCCAAGGTAAAAGTGAAGCGCGTTCCTTGGCCGACTTCGCTGCGAACCGATATGGTTTGACCCATATGTAATAAAATTTCCCGCGCTATTGAGAGCCCAAGCCCGGTTCCGGGCTGCTGATGCGCTTTGTCGGCTTTGTAAAACCGGTCGAAGACATGCTGAATATCGGATTGGTCGATACCGATCCCGTTGTCTTCTACGGAAATCATGATCTGTTTTTGATTCCAGTCCAGCAAAATTTGAATTTTTCCACCCGATGCGGTAAATTTCATGGCATTATCCAGCAGAATAACCAAAACTTGCTCGACACGGTCCGGATCGCCGATAGCCGGCGGACATAAATGAAGATTTCTCGGCAAGACCAGTTCCAATCCCATGTCGTCGGCATGAGCGGCGTATTTGGCTTCGAGCTCACGCAGCAAGCCGCGCAGGTCGAACGATTCTAGGTTCAGGGATATGGTTCCGCTTTGCAAGCGCGAAAGTTCGAGCATATCGTCGATCAGACGCGACAGTCGGATTATTTCCCGCAACAAGATGCCGTAGTAGCGCCGGCGATCCTCTTCACGCGGTACCATGCCGTCATGAAGCGGCTCGATTAATGCGCGCATAGCGGTGAGCGGGGAACGCAATTCATGAGATACATTTGCGACATAATCGCGGCGGGTTTGCTCGAGATGCTCCATTTCGGTTATATCATGTAAAAGGCCGACCGCGCCGGCCACATCGCCGGCGTCGGTTTGCAGCGGCTCGGTCTGTATCCGGATGATCCGGTTTCCGCAACGGACG
>CAYRWC010000400.1:0-2462 GCA_964427795.1 uncultured Oscillospiraceae bacterium
AAGTCGCTTACGTTGAGCAGGATAATGCTGTCCAGGCCGCCGATCCTTATGGTGAAATGAAAAAGAGTTTCGATGCCTTGAAAATCAGAGGCTGGATTAAATAAAGCGTAAAGGAGCCGACCATATGGAAAAGGTTCGTTTTGGCATCATCGGTGCCGGCAACATGGGTACGGATCATTTCAAAAACTTCATGAACGGGAAAGTTCAAAACAGCGAATGTGTCGCCATCGCCGATCTTGTCCCGGCAAAACTGGAGAACATCAAACAGATCGGCGCGGAAATGAACCCGGAAGCAGCGAAAAAAGTCAGCTATTATCCGTCCGGCGACGAGCTGATCGAGGCGCATTGCTGCGACGCCGTCATTATCGCGATCCCGCATTACTTTCATCCGCCGTTTGCCATCAAAGCCATGCAAAACGGTCTGCATGCCGTCGTTGAAAAACCTGCGGGCGTTTACACCCTGCAGGTTAAGGACATGTTCAGAGAAGCAGAAAAGCACCCCGAACTGAAGCTTGGCATCATGTTCAATGTGCGTACCCACCCGTTATTCAGAAAAATGAAACAGATGATCGACGAGGGGGCGCTCGGCCGAATCACCCGTTTGAACTGGATCGTCACCACCTGGTTCCGTTCCCAGTACTACTATAACAGCGGCGGCTGGCGGGCTACCTGGAAAGGCGAAGGCGGCGGTGTTCTGTACAATCAGGCTCCGCACCAGATCGACCTGTTCCAGTGGGTCCCGGGCATGATGCCGAACCGTGTTCAGGCTCACTGCCGCTTCGGCAAATGGCACGATATCGAAGTCGAAGACGATGTGACCGCGTATTTCGAGTATCCGAACGGCGCTACAGGCGTCTTCATCACCACCACCGGCGAAGCTCCCGGCACCGACCGTTTCGAGGTCATCGGCGAATACGGAAAACTCGTTTATGAAAACTGGAAGCTCACCTTCTACAAGAATGAAGTGTCGACCCTTGATTATATTTACGATGCTGCCGATGATTTCAGCTTACCGCCGCACCAGGTCATCGACCTGGAAGGCATTGGCGAATATACCGGCCATTACGGCATCCTCAGCAATTTCGCCAACGCGGTGCTCGGTAAGGAAGACCTGTATTCACCGGCTACCGACGGCATCAACGGCGTAACGCTGGCCAACGCTATGTTGTATTCCCAGTGGATCAACGGCGCGGTCGATATTCCGTTCGACGACCGGAAATTTTATGAGCTGCTGCAGCAGCATATTGCCGAATCCACCACCGGCAAGGACGAAAAAGCCTTTGGCTCGGTGGCGAATCTTGCCGGAACCTTTACGAAATAGCGAGGATAGCGCATGCGACTTTGGAAACCGATCTTTTGTGCTTTAAACGGCGGCAATATCAGCATATCCGACGACTGCCTGCATATCGGCATCGACAACGAGCCGTTGGAGGCCAACGAATATGCCTTTGAGGCAGAAGGCGATTTTGCCGCGGAAGAATACCTGGTTTTAGAGTACGCGGTTTTCGGGCTTTTACGGGAGCATGCTCTGCACGCCCCGTTTCTGCTCGGTGAAAACGGCGCAGCGGATGAGATGCTGTGCGAGCTAAACGACGTCAGCATTGACGGAGCCCGGCACCGCGTCGTTGTATCCGTAAAAGAGCAGACAAGCTACACCAAGCTGAAAATCCGGTTTACCGTTAAGGCGCCGCATGCCTTTATCAAGCTGTTTCAACTGTATACATGTCGTTATGAAGAGCTTCCGGTCCGGTTCGATGCTTTGCGCGGCCGGCCGGAGCAAGAAGGATTTTCGCCGGTTGCTCTGGATGATCTGTTTAACGCGTCCATGCCGCAGCCGCCGGCTATCATCGACGGCGGCCGCGGTCTGCCCGAAGGAGAAGCCGTCCTTTCGGGGATTCCCTTCCGTTTCGGCGCTCCGCAGGCCAACCGGATCGCGCCTGGTCCGCCGCCGGCGGAAAACAACAACGAGATCGTCAATTTCGGCGTTCCCGCGACGCGCAGGCAATGCCGTCCCGTCAGTCGCGACGACGCCATAACCGTTCCGGTATCCGGCACCGCGCGGGAAATCGTCTTTGCCGCCGCGCTGTCCGGCAACAATTATGAGCGTTGGGGCTACTGCGCCAAAGATCCGACGATCCTCGGCGCGGCGGTCGGCGAAGTGATGATGCCGTTGCAGGCTAAGGATGTCGAGCGTTTTCAAGTTGAGATCGTTTACGAAAACGGGCTGCGCGATACGGCATTCCCTTATAATCTTGCGCTGAAACGCCATGTGATCAGCGGTGAAACCGGCCTTTATGCCGTGCCTGCCGGGCCGTGGCCGATTCGAAGCGTGATCTTCCGCAACCGGATGATCGATACGGATGTTTCCATTTTAGCCATTACGCTGAACCGGTCGGCGCCGTTGATTCCGGCGCCGGAATCAACGGCGCCAGATATCAAGGCCGCCTGTCTGCCGCCGATCA
>CAYRWC010000401.1:0-2460 GCA_964427795.1 uncultured Oscillospiraceae bacterium
GTCTTGCTTCGATGTCTATAGGATACCCATCGGATGTGAACTGAATATGATATAAAAGTGATCATTCGAAAAAGATTTATGAATGTCGGCTGAAGAACGCCAATCTCATTATAAAAAAAGACAGTGCACAGCCTTAAACTAAGCACTGCCTGATTTATGTTCGCTGCGCTGGAGCTTTAATCGTTCATACGTCTAAATGATATTTAAAGGAGAGTTTAATCTTGGTTCGGTATAAATGAATTTTTCCGTCCTCGATCTGGGCATCCATCATCACAACTTCAGCGATCCGAAGATCACGCAGTTTCTTCGATGCCGTTTCAATGGCATTAGCCGTTGCTTTTTCCCATGATTCGGTACTGGTTCCTACCAGTTCAATGATTTTGTAGACGCTATCCGGCATAAACATCACGCTCCTTGCCGACAATTGGAAAGGCCATGTACGCAATATGCTTCATCCTCTACAAGATCAGCTTAGCACAATAGGAAATGAGCGGCAATCCGTCCTGTAATCTGGGAAAGATTATTATCGGGACACGTTAGCTTTTACCGATCAATACTTTTATCATCAACAAGATATCAAAAGTTGTGAAACAAAATCTGTTTTCAGTATTACTTTTGTATCACAACTGTGGTACATTATCTTCATGAGCGATGTAATCATTTTATCATTTGCTTTGCCTCATCAATAAGCTGGTGAAAGAGGCCTTGTCGGATATTCTCTCTATGGAGGATGTTTATGCCAGGGCGGTCGCTGCACTGTTGTTTGTTACAAAGAAACAGCTTTTCATTGATGGCAACAAACGCACCTCCGTGATATTTGCCAATCACATTCTAATATCGCAGGGAGCCGGACTAATTACCATACCCGAAGAGGACGTTCCGGAGTTTAAGAAACTGTTGATTATTTATTATGAGACCGATCATGCAGAGCCACTTGGCAAATTCATCTATGAGAAGTGTCTCACTAAAATCTGATAGCACGACGCTGAATACGAATCGGACTAATTGCTAAACGGAATGGACTAATTGCTAAAGCATTGTTCTTGTACATCATTATAATGAATATTAAGTTTAAAAAAGATAACCATATAAACGAGAGATAATCATGGGCGGTGCCGGCAAGTTGGGCGTAACCGAGGGAGCTTCGGAGAACTGCATGATGATAACTACAGTATTCGGCTCATGATATAAGAGGTTAAAATGAAATTTTTTCACGTGTATAACGAGGAATGCTTCAAAGGTCTGGAAAAAAACGGGTTTCTGAACCAGGACACCGGCTTGAAAATCCAGCATGTGTTTTCTTTGCCCGAAAAAATGAAATTTAATCAATTTGCAGCGAAAGACAGTAAGCTCTACCGCTTGATCCGGGACGGAAATATTCCCTTTTATGTCGATCGGATTGCCGGCGGCGTGACTTATCACCCGTACCATTTTGACTTAGATCTGATCCGCGAATACGACCGAATGCTGGGGGACTGGTTTCTGGGGTTCCAGCTTCATGAGAGCGGCAGCAACCGCCGCGGGTCCGACTGGCAGAAAATTCTGCAGTGCATGGGCGGGAAGGGCCCTTATGACGCGGAAAAGCTGCGCAGTGTTTTAAAAAGCGACTACGCCGTAATGCCGGACGGAACGGTTCTGCAGATGCTTTCCCAAGACCCGTCCGATGAGTACGCCAAGCGCCGTTATGCGGAAACAGCGGCAGAGTATATCGAAGAAATGAAGGATATGTTCGCCAGAAGAATGGCGGAGGTGGACGGCCATATCCTGCCTTGCGACAGCTATTATCTGGCTGCCAAGCTGCAATCCGACCTGGGTATGCGCACATTTATGCCGGAGGTGGGCTGCCAGATCCCGCTGATGCGTCAGGAAGTCGCGCTGGCCCGCGGCATGGCAAAGACCGGAGAAAAAACTTGGGGCGCTTATTATGAATGCTGGCGCTACACACCGGGTGTCGGCTACACGATGCCCTGCTTTAATACCGCGCCCTCCAATGAGTGGTATTTAACACAGGATCTCCACCCGGACGATTTTACCTCTTACGGTGAAAATGGCGGCAGCTCCAGACTCTTGCAGAACAGAATTTATTATTACGCCCTGATGAGCGGCGCGGACTACTTCTCGGAGGAATGGGGCCTTAACTGCAGCTATACGGACATGGAGGAGTTCTCCCTGTCGTCCTATGGCGAAATCAAAAAGAGCTTTATCCGAACTGCGGAAACGCTGCAGGACGTTCAGGCGGTAATCCCCTTTGCCCTTGTGCTGCCAAAGGCATACAGCTGCGTGGAGCTTCACGGCGATCTCAAGGATAACGAGTTGGGCGTGCATAACGACAAGTATCTGGACAGCTTGCTGAGTTCTGAAGAAAAGTATTATTTTGGCCATATCGAGGATGTTCTGAAGCTGTTCTTTAACAGAAACGGCGAGGCATACGGAAACGAAGGCCACGTCATCACGAATTCC